>JBDSIA010000242.1:0-1875 GCA_039918175.1 Thermomonas sp. | reverse complement strand
GGCGAATGCCAAGGCGAATCGTGAAGGGTTCGCGGCCTTTCGCAAGTTGATCCAATATCCAGGCGACAAGACCGCGATTGCGGGCCTGGCCCCGCGTTACCGCAACGCCGCGCTCGGTGACCTTGTGGTATCGAGCCACGATGGCGGTACCTGGTTCGACGTCGGCACCTTCAAGTCGCGCATTGCGACCATGCCGCAGCCTGACGGCAGCCTGGCATTCGTGACAACCGACAGCGTCGCGTCGGGCTTCCCATTCGTGCGCGCGGACAAGGACGGCATGCGCCACCTGATCGTGCGCGACGGCCAGCACGAGTACGTATTCGACGAGGTGAAATGAGATGCTTCGCGGTGAGCGCGCCCGACACCGCATAGGAACGCGCACATGAGCCTTGTCGCACGCTGGCTGTTGCTGGCCGCAATTGGTTTGACCGCCGCCGGCTGCAGCAGCACGACCTTCGAAGCCGCCGAAGTGAAGGGGGCGCCGGCGATGGTCGATGACGCCGGGCAGCCGCGGCTGTGGGTGCTGTCGAAGCAGGAAGAGAGGCGCCAGATCGCGGTGGGCGGTGTCAGCCGCCGAACCAGCACGGACTGGCGCACCGACACGTTCTTCCATTTTTCCGTGCAGGCAATCGATCCGATCAGTACGAAGACAGTGTGGAAGCAGCGCTTGCGCACCTTCGGTGACGACGAGGCGACTGGCAGCAACCCTTCTCGCGTCATCGGCTCGGCGGTGTCGGCGCGCCTGCTTGGCCAGGAGGGTCCGCGCGTGTGGCTGTTGATCGGGGACGAACCGATGGTGGTCAGTGCGCACGACGGCCAGCTCCTTGCAGACGCAGCCGGCCTTGAAGCGCGTAATCCCACTCTGAAGGGGCTTTTGCCGAGCGAGGCCAAGCACTATGGTTTCGATGACGGGCTGGTCCTGATGTCCGCGGATGCGCGTCAGTTCGTGGTGCGCGGCGATAAGCTCCAAGCGCAGCCCTATACGCTACCGCCGCCGCGCAATCCATGGCCGAAGGGGCAGATGCTCGCAGACGGAACCGAGGAAATGGTGCCCATGCCGCCGCCGCTGGGCGAACCCCCTCCGCGGCAGGCCATGCTTGGTAGTGAGTGGATTGGCCTGTACTCCGAAAAGGAGGCAGCCGAGATCGCTCGCGACGAATCGGGCAAGACGCTGCGATATCCCTACAGCGTGTCCGACGAAGGTTCGCTTGCACGGCGGACCTTCTGGCGCGCAAAGATCGTCCCGTTCAAGGACCGGGACAACACGTTCCAGCGGCTCACCGAACTGAAGCCCATCCCCGGGGCGCCGACGTTCCTGAAAGGCCGCTTCATCAACGAGCCGGACAGCGATCGGCCGATGAAGCTGGAGGGCACGCCCGGACTGCTCGTGATCCACAGCACTCGCATGGACGCGGCCGGGCGGGTGATGCTGGCGCGCCTGGATGCCAACCTCAAGAAGGTGTGGCGCACGGAACTGCCTTTCAGCGAAACCAATCTGCTTCGGAATATCACGAAGTGGCGACTGCCCGGCCACCTCGTTGCAGTGGGTGAGAAGGAATACGTGGAAGCCGGCGTCACCCACCGCGAACCCTGGATTGCGAGCGTGGCGCTGGACACAGGCGCCATGCAAGTGCGCAAACTCACCGTGGAGGAGGACTGACCAGCGTTGTTCGACTGACTGAAGGGGTGCACAAAGGCGGTGCGCCTCCTACCGGGCGATGCCGCGCTCGGTCAGCCATGCCGCCATTGCGTCCCAGTAGCCCGGCGCGTACTGGAAATTCATCGGTTCATTGGGCAGGCCGGTTTTCGTCACCATGCCGTTGTGGTCCATGTTCGGCAGCATGTTCACGGTCACGTCGGGGTTGCCGGCCTGTT
>JBDSIA010000241.1:0-6559 GCA_039918175.1 Thermomonas sp. | reverse complement strand
CCAGCCGCTTCGCCGAAGCCGGCTGCGGGTTCGCCCGCAGCCTGACCCGACTGACTGTCTAATTCAGCGTGATTCAGCGCGTGCCGAAACGCCCGCGGCAACCGCCGTTTACCCACAGGCCGGTGCGCGCGCTGTAGCCCCATGAGCGCCCTTGCGTGCAGGCCGTGGTGGACAGGGCCTGCAGCAGGTAGGGCTGACCCCGGCGCGCATCCCAGGCACAGGTGGTATAGCGGCCCTTGTCGCTGGAACAAGTCACGCTATAGGCCTGCTCAGGTGGTGGCCTGTGACCATTCCCGCGCTGGATCAGGAACACGCCGCGGCAACCGCGGTCGACCCAGACGCTGCCATTACGCAGGCCGAAGTTGCTGCCTTCCATGCAGCGCGTGCTGGATAGCTGGCGCTGCAGGCTGATCTGGCCATGCAGATTGCTGCCACACGTGCGCAAACGTCCGTCGCTGCTTTCGCACTGGACGGTTTCGCTGATCGGGCCGCTGCCGCCCCCGAAGCCAGGCCCGAATTCGGCGCGACAGCCATTGCTGACGGTGACTCTTCCCGGACCTGAAAACCACGAACTTCCTTCCGTGCAGCGCGCGCTCGACAGTTGCTTGAGCAGACGCGAATTCCCGTGCCACGTGGTGTCGCAACTCCGGCTGCGGCCGTCGTTGCTTTCGCAGCGGACGCTGTCGCCCATTCCCGGCCCCGGCCCCGTGCCATGGCCCGGCCCGGGCGGGCGCCAGCCACCGTTACCCAGTGAGGTCGCGATATCAGACTTGATCCGGCTGAAGGTCCAGTTCGAGAGTTGCACCTGGTCCATATAAAAGCGCATTTGATCATCCGGGATCTGCCGCCCACGGGCCTGCTCGGCATATTCCTGGCGAATTACCCGGATCCGGTCGGAAACCGACAGCGTCCTCAGGTTTTCGGGCGCATAGGTGCGCGACTGCTGAGCACTTGCGGGCGATGGTCCGGCTACAGCGAATGCGGCAAAACAGCCGGCCAGGAACAGTGATCGAGCCAAGGCCATGACGATCTCCGGAAGATTGCTGGGGTAATGCAGCCGGTCATACGCCCTGAGACGTTAAAATGCCGCATTGCCGGCCCATACCGGCCGATTTCCCCCCGGAGCACCCATGCGTACCCATTTCTGCGGCCTGATCGACGACGCGTTGATCGGCCAGACCGTGACTCTGTGTGGTTGGGCCGATGTTGCCCGCAACATGGGCGGCCTGTGCTTCATCGATCTGCGCGACCACGAGGGCATCGTGCAGGTCGTAGCGGAACCAGCGGACGTCAGTGGCAATGCCGATGTTGTCTCGGTCGCGGCCAAGATCGGTTACGAGGACTGCCTGCGCATCACCGGGGTGGTACGTGCGCGCCAGAGCGTGAACAACAAGATTAAGACCGGCCAGGTCGAAGTGCTGGCGACAAAAATCGAAGTGCTCAACAAGGCCGAGCCGCTACCGTTCCACGCGCATGAAAACGCGGGCGAGGAAACGCGACTGAAATACCGCTACCTCGACCTGCGCACGCCCGAGATGCAGCGCAAGATGCGCATTCGTACCAAGCTGGTCGCGGCGCTGCGTGCATGGCTGGATGCGCGCGATTTCCAGGATATCGAAACCCCGATCCTGACCAAGGCCACCCCGGAAGGCGCGCGCGACTTCCTGGTGCCGGCACGCATGCATCCGGGTGAGTTCTACGCATTGCCGCAGAGCCCGCAGCTGTTCAAGCAGATCCTGATGATCGCCGGCTTCGACCGCTACTACCAGATCGCGCGCTGCTTCCGCGACGAGGCCCTGCGCGCGGATCGCCAGCTGGAATTCACCCAGCTCGACATGGAGTTCGCGTGGGTGTCCGAGCGTGACGTGCAGGACACCACCGAGGCGATGATCCGCGACGTGTTCCGCGAGGTGATGGACGTCGAGTTGCCTGAGTTCCCGCGCCTGAGCTATGCCGAAGCGATGCGTCGGTTCGGTTCGGACAAACCCGATCTGCGCATTGCGCTGGAACTGATGGATGTGGCGGAGCAGGTAAAGGACTGCGAATTCGCGGTGTTCACCAACGCTGCAAACGATGCCGATGGCCGCGTGGTCGCGCTGCGCATTCCCGGCGGCGCGTCGTTGTCTCGCAAGCAGATCGACGACTATGCGGCGCACGCTGCCAAATACGGCGCCAAGGGCCTCGCTTACGCCAAGATTGACGAGGCCGGCGTGGTGAATTCGCCGGTGGCAAAATTTTTCGCCGAAGGTGCATTCGATGTGCTGCTCACACACGTCGGCGCGGGCAAGGGCGACATCGTGTTCTTCGGTGCGGGTGCCTACAACAAGACCAGCGACTTCATGGGCGCAGTGCGGTTGAAGGCCGGTAAGGACTTCAACCTGATCGCCGATGCATGGGCGCCGCTGTGGGTCACCGACTTCCCGATGTTCGAATGGGACGAGGAAGAATCCCGCTACGTGGCCTTGCACCATCCGTTCACAGCGCCTGCGGTGGATTCGATCGACGACCTGCGCGCGAATGCGAAGACCGCGGTGAGTCGGGGTTACGACATGGTGCTTAACGGCAACGAGATCGGCGGCGGTTCGATCCGCATCCACAACTCGGCGATGCAGTCGGCGGTTTTCGAATTGCTCGGCATCGGTGCCGAGGAAGCGCAGGGCAAGTTCGGCTTCCTGCTCGACGCGCTCAAGTACGGCGCACCGCCGCACGGCGGGATCGCGTTCGGCATCGACCGCATCGCCGCGCTGATGGCGGGCACCGAGTCGATCCGCGACGTGATCGCCTTCCCCAAGACCACCACCGCACAATGCCTGATGACTGGCGCGCCGAGCGAAGTGCCGGACAAACAGCTGGCCGAAGTGCATGTGTCGGTGCGACCGAAGGTTGTTGGCTGACGGTGCCATGACCGCCATTATTCGCCGTGCCACCATCGATGACGCACCCACCTTGGCCGAGCTCGGCCGGGTGACCTTCATCGATGCCTTCGGGCATCTGTATACGCCCGAAGACTTGCAGGCCTTCATCGACGACAGCCATTCGGTCGACGCCTATGCGGACGCGTTGGCAAACCCGGATTACGCGTTGTGGCTGGCCGAGCGCGACGGCGTGGCCATTGGCTATGCGCAGGCCGGCCCGTGTGGCCTGCCGCATGCCGAGGTGCGGCCGGGCGATGGCGAACTCAAGCGCCTCTACCTGTTGCGCAGCGCACAGAACAGCGGTGTCGGACTGGGCCTGCTGCAGGTCGCGCTGGACTGGCTGGACCGCGACGGCCCGCGCACGCTGTGGATCAGCGTGTGGTCGGAAAATTACGGTGCACAACGCTTCTACGGGCGGCACGGGTTCGAGCATGTTGGCGAATATGCCTTCATCGTCGGAAAACAGCGCGATCGCGAGTTCATCTACCGGCGCAAGCCCGCGGTCGCATGAGCGCCAAGCTTTCGAGCCGCCGCGTGCTACTGGTGCACGGGCTGTGGATGCGCAGTTTCAGCATGCGCTGGCTCGCCACCCGGCTTTCCAGCCAAGGCTTCGACACCAGCCTGTTCGGCTATTACAGCCTGCTGCAGGATACCGATGCCGTGGTGGCGCGATTGGCCCGCAGGTTAAGCGAACAACCCGGCACCCATGTCGTGGCGCACAGTCTGGGCGGGTTGCTGACCTTGCGTGCGGCCGAGCAGGTCGGCGCGATCCATTTGGGACGCATCGTCTGTCTGGGCTCGCCATTGGCGGGAAGCCAAGCCGCGGCAAGCATCGTGGCCAGGATCCCGGCGGGCGCGACGGTGGTCGGGCACAACCGCGCGTTGCTGGCATCGGGCATCAACCACATCCCGCCGGGCCTGCAAGTTGGCGCCATCGCCGGCTGTGTGCCGCGTGGGCTGGGTGGCGTGGTGGCGCATTTCACATGCGAGCACGACGGGACCGTAGCGACTCACGAAACCCGGGTGCCGGGCCTGGTCGACCACGCGGTGGTACGCGCCAGTCATAGCGGCCTGATGTTCTCTGACGCGGCGGTGCGTCAGGCCACGCTTTTCCTGCGTGAGGGCCGATTCGAGCACGGCGCCGGGGCAGGGGCCGTATAATCCGCGCCTTTCCTGCAACAAGCTGACTGACAACGCATGGGACGTGGTCCATCCATCGAAGGCCGCAAGAACGCGGTGGACGCCAAGCGCGGCAAGATCTTCACCAAGGTGATCCGCGAGATATCGGTGGCTGCGCGCGCCGGTGGCGGCGACCCTGCCGGCAACCCGCGTTTGCGCGGCGCAATCGACAAGGGTCTTTCGGTCAATATGACCAAGGACGTGATCGAGCGCGCGATCAAAAAAGCCACCGGCGAGCTTGAAGGGGTGGAGTATGAAGAGATTCGGTATGAGGGCTACGCGCCTGGTGGCGTCGCGGTGATCGTCGATTGCCTGACCGACAACCGCGTGCGCACCGTGGCCGATGTGCGCCATGCCTTCGTCAAGTTTGGCGGCAACATGGGCACCGAAGGCTCGGTTGCCTTCATGTTCAACAAGCTGGGCGTTCTGAGTTTTGCGCCGGGCGCCGATGAAGATGCGATTACCGAAGCGGCGATCGAAGCCGGTGCCGATGATGTCGTGGTGTATCCGGAAGATGGCGGCATTGACGTACTGACTGCCCCGGATGCATTCGAATCGGTCAAGACCGCGATGCTTGCCGCGGGCCTGGCGGCTGACATCGCCGAGATCACATTGCGCGCAGACAACGACATTGCCGTGGACGGCGACACTGCGGAACACGTGCAAAAGCTCCTGGCATGGCTGGAAGACATGGACGACGTGCAGTCCGTCCATAGCAACGCCGACCTCGGAGACGGCGCCGGCGCTTGAGTGCGCCGGTATCGCCACTTCTCATCGTGACCCGAATCCTCGGCATCGACCCCGGTTCGCAGCGGACCGGCGTAGGCATTATCGACGTGGCCGCCGACGGCAAGGTTGTGCACGTGCACCACCAGCCGATCAAGTTGCTGGATGCCGAATCCTTTCCGCTGCGCCTGCGATTATTGCTGGACGGGTTGTGGGCGCTGATCGACCAGTACGCACCGGACGAAGTCGCGATCGAGCAGGTGTTCCTGTCCAACAACGCGATGTCGGCGCTCAAGCTTGGCCAGGCGCGTGGCGCCGCGATCGCCGCCTGCGTGGCGCGCGACCTTCCGGTCAGCGAATACGCGGCCAAGGAAATCAAGCTGGGCGTGGTCGGCACTGGCGGCGCCGACAAGACGCAGGTCCAACATATGGTCGGGGTCATGCTGGGCCTGCAAGGAAAGTTGCAGGCCGACGCCGCCGACGCATTGGCCGTCGCAATCACCCATGCGCACGTGCGCGCCACTGCAAACAGACTCGGCGTGGCGACGCGCACGGCCTGGAGGAAGTCTAGATGAGAAGCTTGGGATGATCGGACGCCTGAAGGGAATCTTGATCCACAAGCAGCCACCGTGGCTTGTCATCGACATCCATGGCGTCGGCTATGAGCTCGAGGCGCCGATGAGCACGTTCTACGACCTGCCCGAGGTCGGGCGCGAGGTCGCGCTGTTCACCCACTACGCGCAGAAGGAAGACAGCGTTTCGCTGTACGGTTTCCTTCGCGAGGGCGAGCGCCGCCTGTTCCGTGATGTGCAGAAGGTCAGCGGGATCGGCGCCAAGATCGCGTTGGCGCTGTTGTCTGGCACGACGGTGGACGAGTTCGCGCGGTTGGTGCAGAACAGCGACGTCACTGCACTGACCCGCATCCCCGGGATCGGCAAGAAAACCGCCGAGCGCATGGTGGTGGAACTGCGTGACCGTGCTGCCGATTTCAGCAGCGGCGGCTTGGCGGGCGCCCCGGGAGTTCCGGGCGACCCATTGTCCGAATCGATCAGCGCGTTGCAGACCCTGGGCTACAAGCCCGCCGAAGCCGACCGCATGGCGCGCAAGGCTGCCACCGACGGCGACGATGCCGCCACCATCATCCGCAAAGCGCTACAGTCCGCGCTCCGCTGAGTCCGGGAAGGAATACTCCGCGCATGTCCAAGCAGCAATCCAGCATCCCGCGCGACGTGCATGGCCACGGCGAGCACGGCCACGGCAACTCGGGCCTGCGCAAGATGGTGCTGGGTGCGATCGGCGTGGTGTTCGGCGACATCGGCACCAGCCCGCTGTACACGCTGAAGGAAGCGTTTTCGCCGCATTTCGGCCTGGTCGGCAATCACGACACCATCCTGGGCATCCTGTCGCTGGTGTTCTGGGCGCTGATGATCGTGGTGACGTTGAAGTACGTGACCATCATCATGCGCGCCGACAACGAGGGCGAAGGCGGGATCATGGCGCTGATGGCGCTGGCGCAGCGCACGTTGAAGAAAGGCGGGCGCTCGGCGTATGTGGTCGGCATCCTCGGCATCTTCGGCGCCTCGCTGTTCTTTGGCGACGGCGTGATCACGCCGGCCATATCCGTGCTCGGCGCGGTTGAAGGCCTTGAAGTTGCTGCCCCGCACCTGCATGCATGGATCGTGCCGATCACGGTGGTCATTCTGGTCGGCGTGTTCCTGGCCCAGCGCTTCGGCACCGAA
>JBDSIA010000240.1:0-7590 GCA_039918175.1 Thermomonas sp. | reverse complement strand
CAAGGGTGTCGAAATGAGCTTGCAGGGCATCGCGCTTGCGGGTGCTGCCGCGGTCGATGCGTAGCACCGGGACCTCTGCGAAACGCTGCTGCAAAAATTCCTCGATGCGTTCGGTGCCGGCGCCCTGTGGCTGCAAGGAAAGGCTCGCGCAATCCGGACACGCCGGTGGCACTGGCCTGCGGCTGCCGCAGTGATGGCATTGCAGGCGGCGGCCGGCGTTGTGCACGGTCATCGGGGTGCCTTGTTCCGGCGTGCTGCAGCGCGGGCAGTGTGCACTCCAGCCGCAGTCGTGGCATAGCAGTACCGGCGCATAGCCGCGTCGGTTCTTGAATACGAGTACTTGGCCGCCAGCAGTCAGCGCGGCATCCATCGCCTGCAACGCTTCTGCCGACAAGCCCGCCTGCAGTGGTCGCTTGCGCACGTCCTGCACGCGTACCTGCGGCGGATGTGCACCACCCGCGCGCTGCCGCAGGCGCAGATGCGTGAAACGTCCCGCTTGCGCGTTGTGCAGGGATTCCAGCGACGGCGTGGCACTGCCCAGCACGATCGGCACGCCTAGTGCTTTGGCCCGCACCAGTGCGAAATCGCGCGCGTGATAGCGGATGCCGTCGAACTGCTTGTAGCTGCCGTCATGTTCCTCGTCGATGACGATCAATCCCGCATCCGGCAACGGCACGAACACCGCCGAACGCGTGCCGACGATCACCCGGGTCTGTCCGCGCGCGGCGGCCATCCAGGTGCGTGCGCGTTCGGCGTCGCCCAAACCCGAATGCAACACCTCTACTGGCACGCCCAACCGCGTGCGGAAGCGTTGCAACAGTTGCGGGGTCAGGCCGATCTCCGGCACCAGCACCAGCGCTTGTTTGCCGCGCGCCAGGCAGGCGCGGATGGCGTGCAGGTAGACCTCGGTCTTGCCGCTGCCGGTGACGCCGTCGAGCAGGAATGGCGCGAAGCCGTCAGCGGCCCCGATCGCATCGACGGCGGCGCGCTGTTCGTCATTGAGCGAAAAGGGGACGGAGGGAATCGAAATGGGGTCAGGTCTACTTTTCCTCGGGAAAAATGAACCTGACCCCATTTCGATGCGTTCCACCAGACCGCGATCGCGCAGCGTGCGCATCGGTGTGCGCCAGCCGGGGTGTGCGGAATCAAGTAGCGCTTCTTCGCCTGCGCCGGCATCGAGCAATGCCGCTATCGCCTGGGGCTTGCCCGCGCGCATGGACGGCAAGGCCGTGCGTCCAGCTTCGGTCAATGCCCAACCATAGTGCGTGGTATCGGGAAGCGGCTCGCCGCGTCGCAGCGCACTGGGCAGCGCGGTGGCCAGGACTTCGCCCAAAGGCGCGTGCAAATAATGTGCGAGCCACTGCAGGGAATCGATCAGTTCGCCGTGCAGCAAGGGGGAGGCATCGGGCAAAGACAGCGCCGGTTTCAGTTGGACGCCGGGGTCAGGCGTGCCGTGGCCGACCACCACACCGCATAACTCCCGCGACCCGAACGGCACCAGGATGCGCTGCCCACGCTGGACGCTGTCGGCCGCGATGCCGGTTGGCGGCGCATAGTCGAACGACTGCGGCAACGGCAGTGGCAGAGCAACGCGCAGCACGGAACAGGAGACCTGCATCGCGTCAGTCTAGCCGGCAGTCCAGTCACTCGGGTTCGCTCCGATACGGGCGGCGAGGCCAAACCAAGTTGCGAGTCAAAACTCAGCCTTAAATCCCGGAAAGTGACGTAAGCAATTGTCGTTACTGGGAAATCCTGCTTATCCACATCGCTTGTGGATAAGTCTGTGCACGGAGCGCCTTCACAACTGCGCAATGACCATGAGGCGTGGTCTTCGCGGTCTGTGGTGAAAAAACAGCCATATCCATCAAGATCAACAAAATCAATGAGTTGGTTGTGAAACGTCGTTGTCACATGGCATGAAGATTCCGTGAAACACGCGTGGATGACGATTCCATGACGCCTGTGCACAACCGTTTTACCCACAGGCCGCGTCATTGCTGGCGGAGCCAGCATTGGAGGTACTGTCAAGCGGTTTTTTGCAGCCCGGATCGCGGGTGTCCGGCTAAGATGCGGCGTGCCCAACCGTCCGCAATGACTACGCCGTCGGCGCCTGCGTCTTCGCCCCCTGCCATCGCCGCCTTCGTGCGCGGCGTGGGCCAGCGCGCGCGCTTGCTGGCAACCGTCCAGGCCGGGGCGATCAAACCTGCCGAGCAGGCATTGGCCGTGGTGGCGCGGGTGTTCGCCAGTGAAGCCGGGCAATGGCCGATCGCGCAATGGCCACAGCAATACTGGCGCTTGTTGCTGGCCACGCCGCACCTGCGCCAGCCGGCGACAACCACGCCGGAGGCGCTGCCCTTGCCCGGCATCGCACGACTGCCATCGCTGCAGCGTGCGGCAGTCCTGCTGCAATTGGTGGCCGCGCTGGATGACACCACCGCCGCGACCGCGTTGGGCACATCGGTCACGGCCTACCAGCAGGCGATCCGCGACAGCCTGCCGCTCAATGCACTGGGCCAACCCGATCTCGATGTCTGGCGTGCCTGGCGCGCAGCGGCGCAGCGCGAACTTGCCAATGCGGAACGGGCGCCCGGCACCGCCGGGGCAGAATCGCGCAAGACAGTTGCACCGAGGCGTATCCGGAGCCCGAACGCTGTCGGCAAGGCGGGACACGCCGGAACAGACCACGCGACATCGCGCCATCCTGTGCGCTGGCTATGGCTGGGCGTGGCGATCTGCATGCTGGCCTTCGCGACCACCTTCTTCCTGCATCCGGCCGGACGTGCGGTGCTGCAGCGCTGGACGGCGACGATCAAGGTTCAGGCCTTGCCAGCGGCCGCCGCGCCGAAGGCACGGTTCGATGCCGATGATGTCCAATCCCACCCGGATCACGACCTGTTTGCCTCACCCGAAGAAGCCGAGCATGCCAGCCAACTGGCATTGCTCGCATGGTTGGCGGTGAACAGCGAGGATCCGCGCGCCGTCGATGCGGTGGCGTTGCCGGTAATGGTTGCGGCGCCATTCCGAATGCCCATGCAACCGGCAGGCGCAACCGCCTCAATGGCGGCCCGCTTGCGTCAATGGGATGCATTGCCTGCACATTCGCGCGGCTTGCGTCGTGGCCACTGGCAGGCGTGGCGTGCGCTGACATCCAGCGAGCGCATCCAGCTACGCGGCATCGCCCAGCGCTGGCATGCACTGGATCCGCAGCGGCAACAGCCATTGCGCGCACGCTTTGACGCGCAGTCCTTCGATGCCCGTAACGGCTGGTGGCTGGGGCCGGCACTCGGCCGCGACTGGTCACGCATCAATCCATTGTTTGCATATGTCGATGCCGGCCAGCGCGATGCATTGCTGCAGTTGCTGCGCGAAACCGACCACGCTGGCTGGGACGTGCTGGAACGCTTGGCGCAAACCACGCCGCCGGAGGCACGCGCGCGGCTGCGCGCGGAGTTGCTGGCACAAGCGCCTTCGCAACGTGGTGCCTGGTTACGGGCGCAACTCGCCCGCTGAGCGGCCACCGGCTGCGGCCATCACATCGCCACCAGTCCGATCGCCGCCGAGGCAAGCATCGCCAGGCTCAGCAGGATGGTGTAGCAGGCGCCCAGCACGAAATACTTCAGCAGCGTCATCGGCCAGCCTTGTGCGTACACGCGCTTTTGCATGATCAGCAGGTAGATCGGGATCCACGCCAGCAGCAGCCCTTCGATCCAGCCGAACAGGGTGGCAAGTGCGCCCTCGCCGGGCGCGAGCCATTGCGCCAGTGCGCGCACCAGCAACACCAGCAGCAGGTCCAGGCACAGGAAGGCGTGGCTGTGCAGGGCCATCACCACATGCTCCATGTACAGCCGGCGCTTGAACACGTAGGCCAGCTTGAGCATCAGCGCGAACACCGGCACCAGCACGAACAGCGTGGTGGGTATCGCGCCCAGCACCGAATCCTTGAATGCCGATGGGTCGTCCTTGAGCCGGGCAAAGTTGCTGTTGGCGCGGCCTGCCTGCACGTTCAACCAGTTGTTGGCGAAGCCCGGCAGCCAACCGATGTCGATCCGATTGGTTTTGGGATCCCATGGAGCGTTGCCGAGGCTGATGACGTCACTGTCCGGCTTCGGAGGGGGCAGGCCCTTGGCTTCCGCCTCGCGCAGGACCTTGATCCTGGACTCCGCTGTATTGCGGATCACTTCTTCGCCGAAATCGACGCCGATGGCGCCCGGCGTATTCACCGCCGTCTTGCGCGCCTCTTCGATGTCGGCAAGCGCTGCGTCGCGCTGCGCTTCAGCTTCGCCCACCGTCGCTGCGCTGGCGATACCGCTGTTGTCGCGATTGATCTTGAGGTCGGAGCCATCGAAGCTGAGTTGCGCAACGAAGAACACCAGGATGCACAGGAAGAAGAACAGCCGCACCGGGCTGACATAGCGCACCCGGCGTCCGGCGAAGTATTCGCGGGTGATGTAACCCGGTTTCACCAACAGCGGGCCGAGGGTGCGCACGATGCGGGTGTCGAAGTCGAACACGGTGTCCAGCGCATCACCAAGAATGCTGGAGAAATGCCGGACCAGGCCCTTCACCGGTTGCCCGCATGCATGGCAGTGCGGGCCGAGCAGCGGCGTGCTGCAGTTGCCGCAGACGCCAACAGTGTCGGCTTCGGGAACAGCTGGCGGCGGTGGCGTCACGGAAGCAGTCTTGGGCATGGTGTCGTTCGGTATGGTCATGGCAGTCTCTCTACTGCCGGTAAGATGGCAGCCCGCGCGCGCCGACGCCACCGCGGCGACGCCCGAGCCCGTCATGTCCTCCGATCACGCCATTCCAAGCTTCGCCGATGAAGTCCGCTCCAGCGCACGCCTGGCTGCGCCGATGGCAGCCGGGCATCTGTCGCATGGACTGGTCGGTTTCGTCGATACGGTGATCGCCGGCCACCACGGCATCACCACGCTGGCGGCGGTCGCGGTGGGAACCGCGCTGTTCTGGCTGCCGATGATGATGCCGATGGGCATGTTGATGGCGTTGCCACCGTCTGTATCGGAGCTGGATGGTGCGGGACGTCGCAACGAGATCGGCCCGCTGTGGCGGCAGGCGTTGTGGTTGGCGCTCGGGCTTGGCGTGCTGCTGTTCGCGTTGATGTCCGTGCTGCCGATGATCCTGGCGCCGATGGGCATCGCCACCGAGATCATCCCCGGCGCCACCGACTTCACCCACGCGATCCGCTGGGGCATCCCGGCGTTCACCCTGTACCTGGCGATGCGCTATCTCAGCGACGGCCTGCATTGGTCGATGCCGACCATGCTGCTGGGCTTCGGCGGCCTGCTGTTGCTGGCGCCGCTGGGCTATGTGCTGACCAATGGCCTGTTCGGATTTCCGGAAATGGGCGCGGCCGGGTTGGGCTGGGCATCGGCGGCGATGTTCTGGTTGCAGATGCTGGCGTTCGCGGTCTATCTGGCGCGTTCAAAGCGCTTTGCCGATCTCGCGTTATATGCTGGATTTGAGGGCCCGGACTGGCGCGCACTGCGCGGCCTGCTGGCCACCGGCCTGCCGATTGGCGTCACCATCAGCATGGAAGGCAGCCTGTTCATCGTCACTGCGTTGTTGATCGGGCGGCTCGGCGAACTGCCTGTCGCCGCGCACCAGATCGCGATCAATGTCGCCACCCTGTCCTTCATGATTCCATTTGGTGTGGCCGAGGCCACCACGGTGCGCGTCGGTCATGCATTGGGGCGCGGAGATCGCGCGGGAATTCGTCGCGCGGCATTCGCCGGACTGGTGCTGGTGCTGTGCACGCAGGCGGTATCGGCCACGGTCATGCTGACCGCCAACCACGCGATTGCCGGGCTGTATACCGCCGATGCGCGGGTTGCGGCACTGGCGGCATCCTTGTTGCTGTATGCCGCGTTGTTCCAGTTCCCGGATGGCGTGCAGGTGCTGTCCGCCGGTGCGCTGCGCGGCCTGAAGGACACGCGGGTGCCGATGCTGCTCGCCCTGCTGGCGTACTGGTGTGTCGGCATGCCGGTTGGCGCTGGCCTGGGACTCGGGGTGGGCGACTTCATCCCGGCACTGGGGCCTCGCGGGATGTGGATCGGGCTGACCGCCGGGTTGTCGATGGCGGCCTTCCTGCTGGCGCGACGGTTCTTGCACAGCAGCCTGCGCGTCCCCATCTCAGGCCAAACACCGGTATCGCCATCAGTCATCCCGACCGACGGCGCATGAAGGCTTCACGCCGGCCCGTTACCCTGTCGTCATTGCCGCCTGCGCCTTTTAGTCGGTGGCACCCGTTCCTCTGGAGCAAGCAATGAACCCACCGCGCACCCGCGGCCCCATCGCCCGTCTGGTCATCGGCCTGTGGGAAGCGGTCAATTTCAGTCGTCGACTGGTGTTCAACATCCTGTTCCTGATCGTGGTGGTCATCGTCCTGGCCGCGATGTTCGGCGGCGGCAAGATCGCGCAACCCGGGGAGCGTTCGGCCTTGGTGATCGCGCCGCAGGGGCGTCTGGTCGAACAGTTCAGTTGCGACCCGATCAGCCGCGCATTCTCCCGCGCCACCAATGGCAACGACTGCCGCGAACTGCGCCTGCGCGATGTATTGCACGCGCTGGACGCGGCGCGCACCGACAAGCGCATCGAACGGGTGGTGCTGGAACTCGATGAATTCCAGCCCGGCGGGTTCGCCTCGCTGCGCGAAGTCGCCGCATCGCTCGCCAAGCTGCGCGCCAGCGGCAAGCAGGTGATCGCGCATGGCACCAACTACAGCCAGGGCCAGTACCTGCTGGCCGCGCAAGCCAACGAGATTTACCTGGACCCGATGTCGCAGGGCGGGGTGATGCTGGAAGGCTTGGCCGCCTATCGCCAGTATTTCCGCGAAGGCCTGCAGGACAAGCTGGGCGTGGACATGCACCTGTTCAAGGTCGGCGAATTCAAATCCGCCGCCGAGCCTTATGTGCTGGATGCCGCCTCGCCGGAAGCCAAGCAAGCCAGCTTGTTCTGGATGACGGATGTGTGGCAGCGCATGCTGGCCGACATCGGCAAGGCGCGTGGGATCGACCCCACCCTGCTGGCCGCACGGATCGATGCGCTGCCCGAGCAGGTGGCCTCCGCCAAGGGCGATCTGGCGCAGCTGGCGCTGAGCCAGAAACTGGTCGATGGGCTGAAGACGCGTGAACAGGTCGACGCCCTGCTGGCCGAGCGCGGGATGGTCGACGACAACGCCGACGGCGGCTTTCGCCAGGTTTCGCTGGACGCCTACCTGAAGCACCTGGACGGCGCATTGCCACAAGCCGACATGCGCCCGCAGGTCGGCGTGGTAGTGGCCGAAGGCGAGATTGCCGGTGGCGACCAGCCTGCAGGCAAGGTGGGGGGCGAGTCCACCGCCGAGCTGCTGCGCGAGGCGCGCGACGACGACAATGTGAAGGCGGTGGTGCTGCGGGTGAATTCACCCGGTGGCGAGGTGTTCGCCTCCGAGCAGATCCGCCGTGAAGTGGCTGCGTTGAAAGAAGCCGGAAAACCCGTCGTGGTGTCGATGGGCGATGTCGCTGCATCGGGCGGCTACTGGATCAGCATGAATGCCGACCGCATCTATGCCGACCCGTCCACGATTACCGGCTC
>JBDSIA010000239.1:0-1983 GCA_039918175.1 Thermomonas sp. | reverse complement strand
CAACATGGAAGAGCGGGCCGACAAGATCACGGAGTACATCCCGGTGAACTACGGCAGTGCCGAAGACATCGCCAACCTGCTCACCGAGGGTGCCAGGGGCAGCGGCGGCGCTGGTGGCGCTGGTGGCGCCGGCGGAGCAGGTGGGCAGGACCGCGGGTTCCTGTCACGCCGTGGCAGCATCAGCTTCGACAAGCGCACGAACACGCTGCTGGTGATCGACATTCCCGAGCGGGTCGCCGCAATCAGGGACTTGGTCAGCAAGCTGGACAAGCCCGTCGATCAGGTCGTGATCGAAGCGCGGATCGTGATTGCCAGCGAGAACGTTGCTCGCGAACTGGGCGCAAAATTCGGGGTTTCGGGTTCGTCGAACAATGGCAATACGTATTTCAGCAACAGCATCGAGAACAACATCCTGACGCAGAATTCGCGGAAAAATGCGGAAAATCTGAACAACAGCAGCACACCGCCCAATCCCGCGATCCTGCCCGCGATCACCCGTGGCTTGATGTCGAACCTGCCGGCCGTGTTGAATGCTAATGCTGGGTCTCTTGCACTTTCCATCCTGAATGCCGGCTACGCGCTGGACGTGGAGCTGTCAGCCATCCAGGAACAGGGCCGCGGTGAAGTCATCTCGAATCCACGCATCGTCACCAGCAGCCAGAAAGAAGCGGTGATCCGCCAAGGCAGGGAAATCGGTTACCTGACCGTGACTGGTGGGCAGAGCAATTCGGTGCCGACCGTGCAGTTCAAGGAAGCCTTGCTGGAACTCAAGGTGACTCCGACCATTACCAACGACGGCCGTGTGTTCATGAATCTCGCAGTGAAGAAGGACGAGCTTGACGGATTTGTCAGCGTCGGCAGTTTCGGTCAGGTTCCACAGATCGCCAAGCGTGAAGTGAACACCGCCGTGCTGGTCGATGACGGCCAAACCGTGGTGATAGGCGGCGTGTACGAGTTCAGCGACCGCACGGATCTCGCCAAGATCCCGTTCCTGGGCGATATCCCGTTCATTGGCAACCTGTTCCGCAACAAGAACCACACCAAGACCAAGGCTGAATTGCTGATCTTCGTGACCCCCAAAGTCATGCGGGTTGCCCAGCGCAACTGAGCCTTTGCAAGAACCAGTCAAGTCATCCACTTCGGGGGCCGCAAGGCCCCCGAAGCATTTCCGGCCTGGCCCAAGGCCGGGCATACTCCATGCGAACCTTTGACGCCCATCATGGTCGAATGGGCTGGCAAGCCCGAGGAGCCCATGGATACCCCGACAATCGACAATTCCCGCCTGCATGCTGCATTCAAGGCCCTTGGCGAGGATCTCGCGACCGAGATCGTAGGCCAGTCGGCGCTGATCGAGCGCCTGCTGATCGCTCTGCTGGCCGATGGCCACCTGTTGGTCGAGGGCGCCCCCGGGTTGGCCAAGACCACCGCGATCCGTGTGTTGGCATCGCGCCTGGACGCCGATTTCGCCCGTGTCCAATTCACCCCCGACCTGTTGCCGGCCGACTTGACCGGCACCGAAGTCTGGCGTCCGCAGGACGGTCGTTTCGAGTTCCTCCCCGGGCCAATCTTCCACCCGATCCTGCTGGCGGACGAGATCAACCGCGCACCGGCCAAGGTGCAATCGGCGCTGCTGGAAGCGATGGGCGAACGCCAGGTCACGGTTGGCCGCCAGACCTACCCGCTGCCGGCGTTGTTCCTGGTCATGGCCACCCAGAACCCGATTGAGCAGGAAGGCACGTTCCCGTTGCCAGAGGCGCAACTGGACCGTTTCCTGATGCATGTGCGCATTGGCTATCCCGAAGTCGCGGCGGAAACCGAAATCCTGCGGCTGGCCCGCGAGCGTGCCCGGGCGGTATTGCAGCCGGCCACTCCAGACATTCAGCGCATGCCGCTTGCGGATGTGTTTGCGGCGCGTACCGCCGTGCTGGACCTGCATCTGGCGCCGGCGCTAGAGCGGTACTTGATCGAACTGGTGCTGGCATC
>JBDSIA010000238.1:0-3737 GCA_039918175.1 Thermomonas sp. | reverse complement strand
CGCGCGATGCTGGAAAAGCTCGGCAAAGGCGATGAAGTGATCACCAATGGCGGCATTGTCGGCCAGGTCACCGACATCGGCGAGAATTTCATCACGATCGAGGTGGCTGCCGGCGTGCAGCTGCGCGTGCAGAAGGGCGCGATTACAAGTGTGCTGCCGCGCGGCACGCTGAAGGCGGCCTGATCCATCCATTGATCGACAAGGCGCAGGCTGCAATGGCCGTGCGCGGGGTTCTGTGATGCTCGAATACTCCCGTTGGAAATACCTGCTGGCCTTGATCCTGCTTGCATTCAGCCTGCTGTATTCGGTGCCGAATGCATTTCCGCAGGATCCTGCAGTACAGGTCACCGCCAATCGTGGCGCCAAGGTCGATGAGGCGCTAAAGAAGCAGGTCGAGGCGACGCTGAACAAGGCGGCAGTGCCGTTCGAATCCAGCATGATCGGCAAGGACGGCAACTTGCTGGTGCGCATTGGTGATGCCGATGCCCAGATCAAGGCGTCCAGCGTGATCCACGATGCTCTTGGCACCGGTTACGTGGTGGCGCTGAACCAAGCATCCACCGTGCCGGCGTGGCTGCAGGCGATTGGCGCGAAGTCGATGAACCTGGGCCTGGACTTACGTGGCGGCGTGTATTTCCTGATGCAGGTAGACCGGCAGGCGGCGCTGAACAAGCGCTTCGAGGCAACCGCCGAGGACATCCGGGTGCTGTTGCGCGACAACCGCGTCCGCTACACCTCGGTCGAGCCGGATGCCAACGGTGTGGTCATCGCCAAGCTCGGCGCCGGCCAGGACGTTGCCAAGGCGCAGCAGCTGATCGTGCGCGATATGCCGACCTACCAGATCGACGTGCTGGGCGAGCAGGTCTCGGTGCGGATCCCGCAGGCGGAACTCACCAAGATGCTGACCGAGGCGGTGCAGCAGAACATCGGCACCATCAACAATCGCATCAATGAGCTGGGCGTGGCCGAGCCGATCATCCAGCGCCAAGGTGCAGATCGCGTGGTGGTTCAGTTGCCGGGCGTGCAGGACACCGCCCAGGCCAAGCGCGTCCTCGGCGCCACCGCGACCCTCGAATATCGAGGCGTCGTCGAAGGCAATGCATACGAGGCACGCGACAGCGGCCTGGTGCCGCCGGAAGCCCGGGTGTTCGAGCGCAAGGAACCCGGTGCAGACGGCAAGCCGATGCCCGTGCTGCTAAACAAGCGCGTGATCGCATCCGGCGAGCAACTGCAGAGCGCGTCGTCTTTCTTCGATTCGCAGACCGGAACGCCGGCCGTGCGCGTGCGCCTGACCAGCGTCGGTGGCCAGCGCATGTTCGACTATTCCAGCGCACACGTCGGCAAGTCGATGGCGGTCGTGTACATCGAGCGCATCCCGGAAGTGAAGCTGGTCGATGGCAAAGAGGTCCGTACCGCCCGCACCAGCGAGCAGGTCATCTCGGTCGCGACCATCCAGAGCACGCTGGGCAGGGAATTCCAGACAACCGGCCTGGAGAGCATGAAGGAAGGCGCGGACCTGGCCCTGTTGCTGCGCGCTGGCGCGCTGGCGGCACCGATGGACTTCGTTGACGAACGCACCGTGGGCCCGAGCCTGGGCAAGGAGAACATCGAGCGTGGCCTGACTGCGGTGGCGTACTCCTTCATCTTTGCCCTGGTGTTCTTCCTGTTTTACTACAGGATGTTTGGCGTGATCACCTGTGTGGCACTGGTGATCAATCTGCTGATGGTGATCGCGCTGATGTCGCTACTTGGCTTCACCCTGACCTTGCCTGGCCTGGCCGGCATCGCGCTGACGGTGGGCATGTCGGTGGATGCCAATGTGCTGATCAACGAGCGCATACGCGAAGAGCTGCGCGATGGCATGCCGCCGCAATCGGCCATTGCTGCGGGCTACGAGAAGGCCTCCGGCACGATTGCCGATGCCAACCTCACCGCGTTGTTGGCCGGCGTGGCGCTGTTCGCATTCGGCACCGGCCCGCTCAAGGGCTTCGCGGTGGCGTTGATCCTCGGCATCCTGACCTCGATGTACACCGCAGTGTCGGTCTCGCGCGGGATCGCCACACTGATCTACGGCGGCCGCAAGAAACTCAAGACGATCGCGATCTGATGGAGCACGCGAAATGAAACCGTTCAATGTGTTCCCGTACGACAGCAACGTCGACTTCATGCGCCTGCGCTGGGTCTCGCTCATGGGTGCGGCCCTGCTGCTGGTGGTCGCGCTTGGGGCGATGGCGACCAATGGCTTCAACTTTGCGCTGGATTTCACCGGCGGCGTCGGCGTCGAGCTGCGGTATGCACAGGTGCCGGACGTGGACGACGTGCGCAACAAGCTCGATGCTGCGGGCTTCGATGGCGCGCAGGTGCAGGCATTCGGCAGCGGCAAGGACCTGTTGGTGCGCCTGCAGGCGGAGGGCAAGCAGGTCGGTGCTGAGGACCGAGCCAGCAGCATCGGCGATGCGGTTGCCAAGGCGGCGTCTCTGGCGGGTAACCCGGCCGAGAAGCGAAGCAGTTCGGTGATCAGCGCCCAGGTCGGGGAGGAGCTGGCCTGGAACGGCTTTTATGCGTTGCTGTTCGTGCTATTGGGCTTCCTGATCTACATCTCGGTGCGCTTCGAATGGAAGTTCGCGGTGGCTGCGATCATCGCCACCCTGCACGACGTGGTGATCTGCGCCGGCTGGTTCGCGCTCAGCGGGCACGAGTTCGACTTGACCGTGCTGGCCGGCATCCTGTCGGTGATGGGCTACTCGATCAACGACACCATCGTGGTGTTCGACCGGGTGCGCGAGAACTTCAAGTCGATGCGCCTGCCGCCGCGAGAGCTGCTCAACAAGTCGGTCAACCAGACCCTGTCGCGCACGGTGATCACGTCGTTCGTGGCGTTCCTGACCGTGCTTGCGCTGTACCTGTATGGCGGTGGTTCGCTGCGCGGAATGGCCGAGTCGCAAATGATCGGGATTATCGTGGGCACCCTGTCCTCGATCTTCATCGCGTGCCCGTTGCTGTTGTGGCTGAACGTGAGCAAGCAGGACCTGATGCCGAAGGCAAAAGACGAGGAGGCGCTGGCGCGTCGTCCTTGAGCAGCACGCCATGACTGGCAACGAAAAGGCCGCGCACTTCGCGGCCTTTTCGTTTGCGTCGCGGGTTTCGATTTACTTGAACGCGGCAGCGTAGCCGGACTGCACGATCACTTTCTGCAGCGCGTCGCTGATCTTGAGGTTTCCCGCGATCAAGTGCCGTGTCGCGATCCCGCGGGCATCCAGCGGGCCGGTGCCAGCGCCACGGAAATCGCAGACCCGCCCGCCGGCTTCGCGTACCAGCAGGAGGCCGGCCGCGATGTCCCAGGGCTTCACCCCAGCTTCGAAATACGCATCGGTGCGCCCGCAGGCCACGTAGGCCAGGTCAAGCGCCGCGGAACCGGTGCGGCGGATATCCTCGGCGTCGCGCAGCAGTTCGCGGAGGCATTCCAGCTGCGCCGGCGTGCGTTCGCGTTCGCGCGGCACAAAGCCGGTGCCCAGCATCGCGCCCGCCAGTTCCTTGCGCTCGGACACGCGGATGCGGCGATCATTGAGCACCGCGCCGCTGCCGCGGCTGGCGGTGAACAATTCATTGCGCAGCGGATCGAAGATCACCCCGTGCTGCACCTCGCCGCCCTCGACCAGGGCGATCGACACGCACCAATGCGGGAAGCCGCGCAGGTAGTTGCTGGTGCCGTCCAGCGGATCGATCACGAACACCGA
>JBDSIA010000237.1:0-3042 GCA_039918175.1 Thermomonas sp. | reverse complement strand
CGACACAGAACGCGCTGTCGACGGTGTTGGGCGGCGTCCGCGCCGAACGCCCCAGTCCGGGCCGCGCCGAGGCCGACGTGGTCTTGGACGATGCCGAACGCCGCCACGCTGCGGGCCTGATGCGGATCAACCATGTCGGTGAGGTCTGTGCGCAGGCGCTTTACATTGGCCAGGCCGCAGTCGCACGCGACTCGGCCACCCGCGACCAGTTGCTGGCTGCCGCGCAAGAGGAAACGGATCACCTTGTCTGGTGCGGCGATCGTTTGCGCGAGCTCGACAGCCGGCCCAGCTTGCTCAATCCGCTGTGGTACGCCGGCAGCTATGCCATCGGTGCGCTGGCCGGTCTGCGCGGCGACGGCTGGAACCTGGGCTTCGTGGTCGAGACCGAGCGCCAGGTAGAGGCGCATATCGGCGAGCATCTGCAATCACTGCCGGAAGCCGACCAGCGCAGCCGCGCGATCCTGCGGGTGATGCAGGCCGATGAGGCCCGTCATGCCGAACATGCGCAGGCCGCAGGCGCGAAGGTGTTGCCCGCGCCGATCCCGCGCCTGATGGCGGCCGCATCGAAACTGATGAAAACGGTCGCGTACCGGGTCTGAGCCCGCGTCACGCAGCGATGGCGGCACCATCGCGCATCCGCCAGCGCGGACGCAAGGTGATGCTGCGTTCGGCATCCATCAACTGCAGTTCGCCATCCTCGATCATCGCGGTGACGCGCATGCCGCGTCCCAGCAGTTCGGTGGCGGCGGCGACCTCGTCGTCGTCGAGTTCGAGCACGCTGAGGTTGCGCAGCCGCGTAAGTGCCGCGGCATTGCGTTTCCACCACATCTCGGCAGCCTGCCCGCCGTAGCCGACCACCACCAATTGCTGCGCGCGCGCGCTGGCCTTGCGCAGTCGCGCTTCGTCGGGCTGGCCGAGCTCAATCCACTGCTCGATCGCGCCGGTGTAGTCGCGCCGCCACAACGCCGGCTCGTCCTCGTCGCTCAGCCCACGACCGAACTCGAGCCGCTCATCGGCATGCAGGGCGAATGCGAGCAGGCGCACCAGCAGGCGCGTATCGGTTTCCGACGGATGCTGGGCCAGGGTCAGCGCGTGGCTGGCGTAGTAATGGCGGTCGAGGTCGGTGACCTGCAGCTCGGCCTTGAGGATTGTGGCGTTGGCCGCCATGGGCGCGTCCCTGGCCACGTGGCCGGATCAATGGTTGCCCATTCTACGGGCAGCCAGTATCCACTTCACTGGCAACGTATCCTGCGAACTTGACCACGATGAGGCGCCTGATGGCCGCGCACGAATACGACCCCGACGACAATTTCGACCATGCCTTCCACACACAGCTCGGCCTGGATGACGAGGCCGCGCTCGAAGTGGTGGCGTGGCAATTCCTGATGCTGGTCAATCCGGATGACGAGGATGCGGCGCAGGAACAGTTCGCCAGCTTCCGACAGGCATTCGAAGACCAGGGCGAAGATGCCGATCCCGCCGCGCTGCTGCGCGAGGCGATCGACTGGAAAGCCGGCTTCTGTGTGGGCGAGGACGACGCACAAGCGTTGATGGAAGCGGTGGACGAGATGGTGTCGCGCTGGCAGCTGCGCATCGACTGGGACCTAGACGACGAGTCCGAAGAAGCCCCGGTAGACAGCCCAGATCCTGCCGATCTGCTGCAGTCGGCCTACACCCAGCTTCGCGCCCGCCACTACAGCCTGTGGACGGTGGAAACCGGCGAGCATCAATTGGCCGGCTGGATCATTCGCGAGCGCGACGAGGAAGCAATGCAACTGGTCGCCGGCGCGCTGGGCATGCACGCGCGGGTGGGCGTGGGCTGACTTGTGCACGCGAAAAGGCCGGCTTGCGCAGGCCTTTTCGCGCTGCGCGCCCGATCAATCGACCAGGTTGCGGCCGTGATAGAGCTCTTCGATCTCGCGGCGCAGGCGCGCCTCGATCTTCATCCGGTCCTTGAACGACAGGTTCTTGGCCCTTTCCTCGAACAGGTAGTTGTCGAGGTCGAAATCCTTCATGTGCATCTTGGTGTGGAAGATGTTTTCCTGGTAGACATTGACGTCGAGCATCTCGTAGCGCGAGCGGACGTTCTTGGCCAGGTAATCCTGGATCGAGTTGATCTTGTGGTCGATGTAATGCTTGCGGCCCTTCACGTCACGGGTGAACCCGCGCACGCGGTAGTCCATCACCACGATGTCGCTTTCCAGCGATTCGATCAGGTAGTTCAACGCCTTCAGCGGCGAGATCACGCCACAGGTCGACACGTCGATGTCGGCGCGGAAGGTAGCGATGCCGTTGTCCGGATGGGTTTCCGGATAGGTGTGTACGGTGATGTGCGACTTGTCCAGGTGCGCGACCACCGCATCGGAGATCACGCCCTTGGCATCGGCCTTGTCGACCACCGGCTGCTCGGAGATCAGGATCGTCACCGACGCGCCCTGCGGATCGTAGTCTTGGCGGGCGATGTTGAGGATGTTGGCGCCGATGATCTCCGCCACGTCGGTGAGGATCTGGGTCAGCCGATCAGCGTTGTATTCCTCATCGATGTACTCGATGTAACGCTGGCGTTCGTCCTCCGACGCTGAGTAGCACACGTCGTAGATGTTGAAGCTCAGCGACTTGGTGAGGTTGTTGAAGCCCTGGAGCTTCAGGCGCGGCAAAGGCTTGACCACTTCGGGCGGTTCCGGAAACACGGCAGGCCCGCGATTATGCGGTAAAGCGTGGTCGCGCGTGTCGAGGGCGTGTCGATGCAGTGGATTGACAGGGTTTGCCGGAGCCCACGGTTCAGCCTAAGCTTGCGGCAATGTCTGGTCACCCTACTCAAAGTTCCACCTTCGCCATGCCGGCGCTCGGCAAAGTCGTCAATCCGCTCAATGCGGACGCGGCTACGATCGAGCGCTTCATTGCGTATTGCCACCGTCGCCGCTACCCGGCGCGAACCGACGTCTTCCGCCCCGGCGAACCAGCCACGACCTTGTACTACATCCTTTCAGGCTCGGTGAGCATCATCGCCGGCGAAGAAGATGGGCGCGAACTCGTACTGGG
>JBDSIA010000236.1:0-3113 GCA_039918175.1 Thermomonas sp. | reverse complement strand
CGCAGGTGAAATCGTTAGCCCCGACCGCATGGCACTGCGGCGGGTAGCCATGCGCGCGCCAGTACGCGGGAACATTGAGCTTGTCGAGCACACGCTTGAAACCCGCCGAGGCGCGCAAGCCGGGAATACCTGGCATCCAATGCTCCAGGAAGGCTGCAGACACCTTGGGCGCGTTCGCGAGGCAGTAGAAATCCCTGAGCCAGAGGCACATATCGACCCTGTAACTGCCATCGTCCGCATCGAACATCAATTCTTCAGGCGTACTACCAAGCCTGGAACGGATGGCTGCAACCAGCGCGTCGATCCGTTGTGGCTGCCGCGTCCGGTCGGACAATCCAGCGACCATGGCGATCGCGAGGGCCCGGTCCATGCCAGCCAGCTGGAATACGGTCAGTGCCTCGAGCTGTTCGCCAGCCATTACGCGCGGCATCAGGAACATGAATTGGTGATGTTGCGTGGCGCCCGCCATCAAGCTGTGCTCGTACAGGCCAAGACTTTCCCGGGTCCGGCCAACAAATAGCAGGGACGTTGCCTTCATGGTGCTGCAATGCAGGTATTTAGGTTCCAGCCGGATGCAAAGATCCTGGTCGGCGATGGCACGCTCGAAGTAGCCCAGTTCCATCCACGTCATGCTGCGCCACAAAATGGCGGTGGTATTGCGCGGGTCTGTTTTCACGGCACGGTCCAGCAGCGCCAGACCGGCTTGCCAATTCGGGATCTTGGCGTTTGTCTCATTCTGCCCCAGCACGGCCCATGCGAGCGCGCGCTCGGGATCCAGCGCGATGGCGCGCTT
Source organism: Thermomonas sp. (assembly GCA_039918175.1). Lineage (GTDB taxonomy): Bacteria > Pseudomonadota > Gammaproteobacteria > Xanthomonadales > Xanthomonadaceae > Thermomonas. The sequence continues at coordinate 2,320 of JBDSIA010000236.1, read as the reverse complement.
GGCCGACGCTGCTGCCAAGGCGTCATAGTCGCGATCCGTGATGCCCCAGCCCGGCGCGATGGAATACAGGGCGGATAGGCCTTCCCAGGCACGCGCGAACCTGGGGTCGAGTTCCACGGCATGTTCGAACAGGTGCATGCTCTCTTCGAGGCTGGTGCGGGCAAGGAACAATTCGCGCGCTTTGAGATAGGACTGGTAGGCATCGAGGTTGCTGGTGTCGGCCGCCACGGTTACGGCCTTGCCACGCGATGTGTCGTCCACTGACCCGCGCACCGCGGTGACGATCGCGTTGGCGATCTCGTCCTGGATCTTGAAGATGTCGGCGAGCTTGCGGTCGTAGGTCTGCGACATCAGGTGGCGGTCACTGGCGGCATCGATCAACTGCGCGGTGATGCGCACCTGATCGCCCTGCTTGCGCACGCTCCCTTCCAGGATGTATTTCACCTTCAACGCCTTGGCGATCTCCGTGGTACCGAGTTCGCGCCCCTTGAACGCGAAGGACGACGTGCGCGAGGCGACGTTGAACCCCTGCACGCGCACCAACACGTTCAGCAGTTCCTCGGAAATGCCGTCGGAGAAATATTCGTTGTCCTTGTCTTGCGACATGTTGATAAAGGGCAGCACCGCGATTGAACGTGGATCGAGCTTCGATTTCTCAGTATTTATTTTGGCGGTCACATGCGCCGCGGTCTGCGTGACCAGCACTGCATCGCGGCCCGGTGCAAGCACGAACTTGTCGAAGGCGAAGTAGCCGATCCCGATGATCGCTACGATCAGAATCAATCGATCCATGCGCTTGGCATTTTGCGGCGCCATGGAATCCTGCGCAGGGACGTCCTCGTCGCGCCTGAGGCCGGAGGGCGTCAGCTCGAATACCCAGGAAATGATCATCGCCGGCAGGAAAGCGACGGCAAGCACGAGCACCAGACCACGCAGGTTTGCTTGCGGCACGTCGAACCATGGCAACACGGTGCCCGCCACCTGCACCAGCAGCCACGCACCCACCAGATACAACCCGGCGGCGCGGATCACGTTGCGGCGTTTTAGTTCGGCGAGCAGGCTCATGCAATTTCTGACTTCTGGGGCTTTGGCAAAAAGGGTATGACGGTCCGAATCATGGCGTGGTCTTTGCCTTCGCGATCCACGCGCGCATCTCCTGTTCGATCACCGGCAATGCCGAGGATGCAATGGCCAACAGACGATCGTGGAATTCACGGATATCAAACCGGTCGCCGAGAGCGGCTTCCGCCTCCTTGCGCAGTTGTTGCAGCTTAAGCATGCCGATCTTGTAGCCGAGTGCCTGCCCGGGCCACACGACATAGCGTTCGACTTCCGATTCCGCGTCGCCCGGATCAGCGCCTTCGGTCGCCACCACGTAATCGATGGCTTTTTCCCGGCTCCATTTTCTGGCGTGCATGCCGGTGTCCACGACGAGGCGCACGGCGCGATGCAGCTCCGCACGAAGGCGCCCCAAATCACCGAACGGATCGTCCTTGTACATGCCCATTTCCACAGCCAGTGCTTCTGCATACAGGGCCCAGCCTTCGGCCGCAGGATTGGAAGCAAAGGTCTTGGCGATGAACGGAACGTCCTGGTCGATTGCGATGGCCATCTGCATGTGATGGCCGGGAATCGCCTCGTGGACTGTGAGCGTGGGAGAGGCGAACTTCGGCAGCGCCGCTGTATCGCGCAGATTGACCCAATAAATACCTGGACGCGATCCATCAGGAGCCGGCGGATCGTAGAAGCCACCCGGCGCAGAGTCCTGACTGAATGCAGGTACTGCGCGCAGTTCCAGCGGATGCTTCGGCAAGGTGCCGAAGTACTGCGGCAACAAGGTGGTGACACGGTCTATCTGCGATTGGATGTCGGCCAACGATGCTGCCTTGCCGGCCTTGGTATTCGGGAAGACGAACCGTGGTTCAGCGGCCATCGCCGTCATGCGCGCGCCGACGCTGCCGTTGGTATAACCCTGCGCGCGCAACAGCCCATCCATCTCGCTGCTGATGCGTGCCACTTCATTGAGCCCGATCTGATGCACCTGATCGGGATCAAGATCACTGTCGGTCATGTGCCGAACCATCGCCTTGTACAACGCCGCGCCATTGGGCAAGCGCCACACACCCGCATCATGCGGCGCCTGCGATTTGATCTCGGCGAGGTACGCGCTGATGCGTCGATAGGCGGGCAGTACGCCTTGATCGACCAGGCTCAGCGCCTTCGCCGAATAGATGTCTGCATCGGAAACGTTCGCGGTCTGGAGCTTGCCGACGAAACTCGCGTAAAGCACGTTCTCGGATGCCGGTATCGCAGCAAATGC
>JBDSIA010000235.1:0-6477 GCA_039918175.1 Thermomonas sp. | reverse complement strand
CGGCGGATGGCAAGCAGCAGTCATTCGATTCGTTCGAATGCGCGATCCACATGCTCGCGCCGAGCTGCAGCCATTGCGGCTGCAAGGTCATTGGCCACGGCGCCGAACACGGCGGCATCTTCTATTGTTGTGCGCACTGCGCACGCAAGTCCGGAGTGCAAGGCCTGGATGATCGGGTCTGATCGCGCCGGCAATCAGCCGTGAGCATTCAGTAAAGGCAAGATGCTCAACCACACGTGGCACGGACAATCGCATTGGCCGAGTCGACGTGCAGGTTGAGGCGGCCATCGCGAAATTCCATCGTCACCACTTGGCCTGGCTTGAGCGTACGCACGATTTCGGCGCCAGCGGCCTTGCGCGCGGCTTCAACCACGTCGGCTGTCGCTGCCTGGCCGGCATAGGCATGCGCGGCATCGGCATCGCAGCCGATGGCTATCGACGGCGGTTCCGGTCCAGTCACACATGCCGCAAGCGAGAGTGCTATGGCAAGCAGGACGAGCAGGCGGATCGACATAGCGGACTCCTCGAATCGGGATTGCAGGATGCAATTGTGATGCTTAACGCCGCGTCCATGCCTTTCGGCAGAGGCGGCGACCGCGCATATCGGTAGGATTCAAGGATTGTCCCGTGTGACCGGAGTTGCCGATGTTGCGCTCACGCCTGCTGTGTCTCGCGGTTGCTTCCATGCTTACTGCCACTGCGTCGGCGCAGGAAACTCCTCCGCCACGTGACGTGCCATATGCGCCAGGGCCGATCGGCATCGAAGTGGACGCGACCAATCTTGGCCAGCGGATCATGCGGGTCAGGGAAACCATCTCGGTGCAGGCCGGGCCGCTGACATTGCTGTATCCCGAATGGTTGCCCGGCGGCCACTCGCCGCTCGGGCCGATCGAAAAGATCGCCGGCATCAGGTTCACTGGAAATGGCCAGAAACTCACTTGGAAGCGCGATCCGGCCGATGTATTTGCCTTCCACCTGGACATCCCCGAAGGGGTGACCACCGTCATCGCGCAGTACGACTACCTGACCCCGACCGATGGCTCGCAAGGCCGGGTGGTGATGACGCCCAGCATGCTCAACCTGCAATGGAATGCGGTCCTGCTGTATCCGGCCGGGCATTACGGCATGCAAGTGCAATTCGACCCCAAAGTGAAGTATCCCAGCGGCTGGCAGGCGAGCACCTCGCTGGACGTCGAGCGCCGCGATGGCGACACCGTCGTCTACATGCGCGTGCCGTTCGACATCCTGGCCGACTCACCGGTGTACGCCGGCAAGTACTACAAGCAGTTCGACCTGGCGCCGGGCGCGAAAGTGCCGGTGCGACTTAACGTGGTGGCCGACGATCCGAAGTATCTTGAAACCAAGCCCGAACACCTCGAACAGCATCGCGAGTTGGTCCGCCAAGCGGTGAAGTTGTACGGCGCGCAGCATTACGATCACTATGATTTCCTGCTGTCGCTGTCCGAGCAGATGGCCGGCAATGGCCTTGAGCACCAACGCTCCAGCGAAAACGGGCAGGCGCTGGGTTACTTCAGCGAATGGGACAAGAAGAAAGGCAGCGGGGACCTGCTCGGGCATGAGTACACCCATTCCTGGAACGGCAAGTTCCGCCGACCCGCCGACCAGTGGATGCCCAACCTCAACCAGCCAATGCAGGACAGCCTGCTGTGGGTGTACGAAGGGCAGACCCAGTATTGGGGCAACGTGCTGACCGCGCGGTCCGGGCTGCTCTCGCAGGATCGCTCGCGCGATGGCCTGGCCATGGTGGCTGCGACCTATCGCGACAATCGCCCTGGCCTGGCCTGGCGCAGCGTGCAGGACACCACCAATGACCCGATCATCGCCCAGCGCCGACCCAAGCCATATCGAAACTATCAGTTGAGCGAAGACTATTACTCGGCCGGACAGATGATCTGGCTGGAAGCCGACGTGTTGATCCGCAACAACACCAACAACCGCAAGTCACTGGACGATTTCGCCAAGGGCTTCTTCGGCGTGAATGATGGCAAGTGGCAGACCCAGGATCTGTACGACATCGACGATGTCGTGGCGAGTTTGAATAGCGTGATGCCCTACGACTGGCACAGTTTTTTGCGCGACCGCCTGGACGGCCGCACGCCGATCACCAACGGCATCGAAGCCAGTGGGTGGAAGCTGGTTTACCAAGACGAGCCGAATGCGGCGGCCAAGTCGAGCAAGCGCAGCGGCGGCGATTACGTGTATTCGCTGGGCCTGAGCCTGAACAAGGACGGCAAGGTCGGCGACGTGCGCTGGGATAGCCCGGCGTTTGCCGCAGGCATTGGCAGCGGCATGACCGTAGTCGCCGTGAACGATGTCGAATACACCAAGGACGTGCTGGACGCGGCAGTCAAGGCGGCCAAGGGGACGTCAGCCCCGGTCAGGCTGATGCTCAAGGACTTCAATCGCTTTCGCACGGTGAATCTCGACTATCACGATGGCCTGCGCTACCCGGCCCTGGAACGCATCCAAGGCAAGCCGGACTACCTGACGGCGATTTTGAACCCGCGGAAATAGAGCGAAGAGCATCCCAGCCCGAGCATGGCGTGAATCCGGCGTCGCACAGGCCATCAGGTTCAGCGCGCGTACGACAACATAAAAATGCCCATCACCGGGCAACCGGTAGCGTACGTCCCATGGACAGACATTCCCAGAAGCACACCACCATTTGCCGAAGCCGCATTGGTCGCCTTAGGTTCCTGATGGCTGCGCTGACGCTGGCTTCGGGAATTGCATTCCCTGCGTACGCGCAGGACGTCGCTTCTCAAACATACGCGCAGGACTTCGACGCCAGTTCCGCTCCCAACGGCGACGTCTCGCCTGTCGATCCCCTGCAGCCCGGTGACTATTCCTGGAACCCGGAACGTGCTGCGGACGGACAGGTGGTGGTCGTGGTCAGCATTCCCCAGCAGCGGGCGCACGTGTATCGCAATGGCGTGCGCATCGGGGTAAGTACGGTCAGCACCGGCCAAGCCGGCCATCCGACGCCGACCGGCACGTTCGAGATTCTGCAGAAAAAAGTCTTGAACCATTCCAACCTGTACAACAATGCGCCGATGCCCTACATGCAGCGACTCACCTGGGATGGCATCGCGTTGCACGCCGGCAAGATCCCCGGCTATCCGGCATCGCACGGATGCATTCGACTGCCGCTCGCGTTTGCGAAAATTCTCTATGCAGAAACCGAGCGCGGGATGTTGGTGGTCATTGCGGATGACAGTTCACATGGTCCGGACGTGGTGTACCCCGGAGATCGCGCGCCGGTGGATGCCTATAGCGGCTTGCCGGTCATGCCTTCTGAAGGTGTCGCCCTAGGCATCGCCTCCGCTGCACCCTGATCCCGGTCCTTTGCGACATGACGATGAGTGTGTAAAACGTGGCCTTGCTCACAACCATGCATTAACGAATCGTTAGTGTTCAGGTTTGCATCGCTTGTTCAGGGACATCAAGGCCCGATGACGGTAAGGTCGCGGCATGCGCAACCTTCACCTGTTCATCACGATGCTTGCCGCGAGCCTAGTTGCAGGCTGCTCTGGGCCAAGCGTGCACGCCGATGCGAAGCATCCCGCGATGGTCATCGCTCCCGCAGCTAAGGCGATATCCCGCATAGCTCAAGACGGAGTGCCTACTGTTGGCGGCGACATGTCATCGGCCTTGGGGCGACTGAGCCGACTCGCGCCAGAGGCGGACCCCGGCGTGCTTGCGCTGGCCCTGGAAGCACGCAACTGTGCGCTCAGGCATGGGGATGTCGTTCCTGATTCCCGGCTCGCGGTCATCGATTACTCACGCCCCTCAACCGAGAAACGCCTTTGGGTTTTCGACATCGCCAACCAGCGCTTGCTGCACCGCGAATTCGTGGCGCATGGTTCCGGCAGCGGCGAAAATTTCGCCAAGCACTTCTCCAACAATGAAGGTAGCTACCAGACCAGCCTGGGTCTGTTCCGCACCGCCGAGACTTATGTGGGCAATCACGGAAGGTCATTGCGCCTGGATGGGCTCGACCCGGGTTTCAATGACAATGCCCGTAACCGCGCCATTGTCATGCATGGCGCGTGGTACGTGAACCCGGATCTCGCACGCACGCAGGGACGCCTTGGCCGTAGTCAGGGCTGCCCGGCACTGCGCGAGCAGGTGGCACAAGTGGTGATTGACGATCTCAAGCAGGACAACCTGATTTTCTCGTATGCCGATGACGCGGCATGGCTGCAGCGTGGTCGCAGCTTCGCCTGTGACGGTCGCACGGCGCAACAGATCCTGGCGATGGGACGCGCGCCGCGCTCCGATGGTCGCCGCGTCGCGAGCCTCGCCGCGTCCTGAGGCTTGCAGGGCAGCGCATGGATGAAAGCCTCGCTTCGGCGGGGCTTTTTCTTTGCCGCACCGGGGTCGGTGTCAGGCCGCCTGCACGATTCGCAGCGGGTTTTCCCATTCCTGCAGCAAAGTCGCCTCGCGCGCTTTGGCGGTTTCAAGATGCGCATGCTTGACGTGGCCATAGCCGCGAATGTGCTCGGGAATGCTGGCGATGTCGGTGGCCAGGTCCACGTTGCCGGAATCGAGCTTTTCCAACAAACCAGACACGGTGGTTAGGTAATCATCGATCAGGCGACGCTCGCCACGGCGCTCTGCGGTGTAGCCGAACACATCCAGCGGCGTGCCGCGCAGGCCACGCAGCTTCGCCAGCACGCCGAACGCGTGGTAGACCCACGGCCCGAACTCGCGCTTTTGCAGTTCGCCTTTGGCATTCTTCTTCGCCAGCAGTGGTGGGGCGAGGTGGAAGCGCAGCGTGTAGTCGCCTTCGAACTGCTGTTGCAGGCGGCGTTTGAAGTCGCCGCTGGTGTACAGGCGCGCGACTTCGTATTCGTCCTTGTAAGCCATCAGCTTGAAGAAATAGCGGGCCACGGCTTCCGAGAGGTCGTTGCTGCCAGGTGCTTTGGCGGTTTCAGCAGCGCGTACCGTGCCCACGAAGTCCGAATAGCGTTTTGCGTAGCCCGCGTTCTGGTATTCGGTCAGGAAGGCGATGCGGCGGGCGATCACTTCGTCCAGCGAACGCGACAGGCGCGCATCATCCAACGGCAGGAACGCGACATCGCTGCCGGCATTGGCCGGCACGTGGCGCAACTCGTCTTCGCTGCGCAGCTCGGCGGCCGATGAGGTCAGCCCCGATTCGTGCGCCTCGTTGTTGGTTGCGCCGAGCATCGGCAACACATGCGCGGTGGACTCGGCCGTGGTCGGCGCGTTACGCACGATGCCAGCGGCGTCAATCACCGCTGGCATGTCGATGGCGGCAAGGCGGCCCCAACCGAACGCGGTCTTGTTCATCTCCACAGCAGCGCCATTGAGTTCGACCGCGCGCATCAGTGCATCCAGCGACACCGGCACCAGCCCCTGTTGCCAGGCGTGCCCGAGCATGAACAGGTTGGAGGCGATCGCATCGCCCATCAGCGCCATTGCGATCTGGGTGGCGTCGACCTGCTGTGGTGCGCCGCCTTCCAGCGCGGTGCTGACCGCCTTGACGATGTCGGCTGCCGGGAACTGCATGTCCGGGCGGGTGGTGAAGGTGCCCGGCATGGCTTCATACGAATTGAGCAGCACCGAGGTGCGGCCCGCACGGATTTTCGACAGCGCCCAATAGTCGTTGACCACCACCATGTCGCAACCCAGCACCAGGTCGGCTTCGCCAGCGGCAATGCGCACGGCGTGGATGTCGGCCGGTGTTCTTGCGATGCGGATGTGGGTAGTTACGGCGCCACCCTTCTGCGCAAGGCCGGTTTGGTCGAGCACGCTGGAACCCTTGTTCTCCAAGTGGCCAGCCATGCCGATCAGCGCGCCAATCGTCACCACGCCGGTGCCACCGACGCCGGTGATCAGGATGTTCCACGGCTGGCTGAGGTCGCTGGCGAACGTCGGCATCGGCAGGTCGGCAAGTCGCGCCGCAGTGGTTGCCCGGCTCTCGCCCGTCACGCTGCCCTTGCGCGGCTTGCCGCCGTGCACGGTCACGAAGCTTGGGCAGAATCCTTCGACGCAGGAAAAATCCTTGTTGCAATTGGACTGGTCGATGTCGCGCTTGCGCCCGAACTCGGTGTCCTTCGGCAGCACGCTGACGCAGAAACTCTTCTGCCCGCAATCGCCGCAGCCTTCGCAGACCAGCGAATTGACGACCACGCGTTTCTGCGGATCCACAATCTTGCCGCGCTTGCGGCGGCGGCGCTTCTCGGTGGCGCAGGTCTGGTCGAAAACCAGGATGCTGGTGCCGGTCACTTCACGCAGTGTCTTCTGCACGTCATCGAGGTCGCGACGGTCATGGAAGGTCACGCCCGATGGAAAAATCGTCGGGTCGGTCCACTTGTCGATGTCGTCACTGACGATCGCAATTGTCTGCACGCCTTCCGCGCGCATCTGGTGCGCGATCTGCGGCACGCTCAGGGTGCCGTCCACCGGCTGGCCGCCAGTCATCGCGACCGC
>JBDSIA010000234.1:0-3782 GCA_039918175.1 Thermomonas sp. | reverse complement strand
ATACAGGTATAGCAGGTCCCGGTACTTGCTCATACGGCGTGTATGAGACTGAGTCGAAATGGAAATGCAATACAGCGGCCACTCTGTCGAATACCAGCGGTACTATCGTGATCTCGACGTACGTCCTGAAGGACTTGCTGGTTTCGACATCCCTGGTTAATCAGCCTTGTACCTATAGGACAGCTGCCAAGTCTGCAAGCGCCACGGTGAATGTGCCCACCTTCACCGACTACCAAGTCACGGCATCGTCAATAGGCGTGAACGCTGCTACAACCATTACCCCCGTGAATAATAAAAAGTTCAATGAGACGACCGATATTTATTATCTCTCCAAAATCAGCAGCGCCAACACCATAGCGGTCACGATCGCTCTTGGGCCTAATCCCGCAACGGATACGGCCACGATTACTGCGTGTCTGACGAACAATGCAGGAAATCAGATCAACACCCCCACTTGGAACAAGGTCTGGTGTCCGACCACCGCCGGCAATCCGACCACCGGGTGTTTGTAAGCAGTTGACGCACTGGGGCGGGGCCGTCAAAATACGCGGCTCCGCCCGAATAGCTCAGCCGGTTAGAGCACTTGACTGTTAATCAGGGGGTCGTTGGTTCGAGTCCAACTTCGGGCGCCAAACACCGAAACGCCAGCCGCAGGGCTGGCGTTTTTGTTTGTCATCAATGGCTGGCATAACCCTCACCCCAGAGCCGCCACAACACTGCCGCCCAGGTTCCCGAATCACCCTGCACGGTCCTTGTGTCTGGCCAACGGAAATTCGATTCCGAAGTGCGAGTGTTGGGTGATCAGTAATGGCTGGCCCTGCTCACATCAAAATTAACTTGCATTCAGAAGCTGTGAAATGTAATTTAATTTGTATGTCCAAACGCACACCTCCGACGCATCCGCATGCGCGACGACGCCTGACCGCCTTGGGCATGCGGCTTCGCATGGCCCGCTTGCGACGCAAGATGAGCCAAGCCATCTTGGCCGAGCGGGTCGGAGTCAGCGTGCCCACGATTGGCAAGCTCGAGGATGGCGACCCGACGACGAGCCTGGCGACGATGCTGCGCGTCCTCGGGGTATTGGGAATGGCAGCCGACATCGATCTGCTTGCGGCTGAGGACACGCTGGGCCGCAGCTTGCAGGACAGTTCGCTCAAGCGGCCAGCGCCAGTGCCGCCGATCAATCCTCGCGAACCTACGCGCACGCGGGAGGATCCACCCGCGCGATTGCGTGTGCGCAAAGTACCAGTGTCGACGCCGGGGCAGGGCACGCCGTGAGTTCGGTTGAGGTCTGGCTCGACGATGCCAGCTTGGGTCCGGCGACCGTGATCGGCGGGCTGACCCGCGATCGCAGCAAGACTGGCGACACGGTGCGCTTCGATTACGCAGCGGCATGGCTGAGCCCGCGCAATCCGGTTCCCGCTTTTGCGCTGGATCATGATTTGCCGCTGGCAGCCGGCGCCCACTATTCCCCTTTTGGGGCCGATCATCTCACCGGCATCTTCGTCGATTGTTCACCGGACCGATGGGGCAAGATGCTGATGGAGCGCCGCGAGGTCATCCAGGCACGCGCACAGGAGCGCAAAGCGAGGATTCTGCGCGGCTGGGACTTCCTGTTGGGGGTCAATGACGAATCACGGATGGGCGCCTTGCGATTGCGAGATCCCGAACGTGATGCGTACATGGACTCGCATTGGCTGACTGCACCGCCGATCACCGACTTGCGCACGCTCGAGCACGCTGCTCACAAGGTAGAGCGCGGTGCCAACACGGTTGGCGACGATGCGGACATGGCTAAGTGGATCCTGCAGCTCATCGCACCAGGCGCCTCCCTGGGCGGCGCCCGTCCGAAAGCAAGTTTCCGTGACACTGACGGCAGTTTGTGGCTGGCCAAGTTCCCCTCCCGGGAGGATCGGCGCGATGTCGGCATGTGGGAGTTCCTGGCGTACCGGCTGTCGCTGGCGGCCGGCATCGATATGCCGCCGGCGCGCATGCTCGCCCTTTCCGATCGTGGGTCGACGTTCGCCGTTCGCCGTTTTGATCGAAGCGGGGCATCCCGTCGCCTGTATGCGTCGGCCATGACGCGCTTGGCGCGCGATCACAGCGAGGGTGCCAGTTATCTGGACCTGGTTGAAGCCATCGAGGCGGATGGGACAAGTGCCGGGATTGGCGCGCAGCTGGAGCAACTGTTCCGACGCGTTTTGTTCAACGTCGTGATCGGCAATCGCGATGATCATCTGCGCAACCATGGTTTTCTGCGTGAGGGCAACGGTTGGGTGCTTTCACCGGCATTCGATGTCAACCCCAATCCTGACAAGCACGAACACGTGCTTACCCTGGATGGCAGTGACGCTTCTCCGGATTCGGGACTCCTGATGGCGACCCGGGACTTCTATCGGCTGACACGGGCTCGAGCGGAGCAGATCGAGCAGGAGATTCGAGGTGTGATTCGTGGATGGAAGGCACTAGCCAGGCAACTGGGTATTCGCAATACGGAAATTCAACTCATGGGCGGCGTCATTGATCCGGATCGATAGCGCATCCTCATACGGCCGGATGGACTGGCAAGACCGCAAAGTACGCGGCCCTGCTTGATTCTCAACCCAACGCCAGCTTGGCGATGAAGCCGGAACGCGATTCGCCGGCCGCCTTGGCCCGTTGATCCAAGCGTCGCAACACCCGACGCGGCAGGGTGATGTTGACGCGTTCGATGGTGTCGTCCAGCGCAGCGGGATCCACGCTGACCAAGCCTATGGCCCAGCCCTTGAATTCGCGAAGCCGGCGGATGGCCTCCAGCGAGGAGGGTGCCGGAATCACATCACCTGCATCCAATGCAGTGTCGATCCACACGCTGATCGCGGCTTCGGCATTGCCCATCGCCTCATCCAGGCTGTCGCCCGCGGAGAAGCACCCGGGCAAGTCGGGCACGGCCACGCCATAGGCGGTGGTTGCGGTGCCGATCTCGATGGCGATGGGATAGCGCATGCGTGTTCCGTTCAGAGTCCGGCTTGGCGACGGATTGCCGCGATCAAGCCCTTGCCCAGAGCCTTCTTCGGATGCGGAACCACGATGGGCCTGGATCCTGGTTTGGTAAAAACATGATGTGAACCACGGATTCGATGGAGCCGATAGCCGGCAGCGATCAGTTCCCGTATCAATGCGGAACTGGTTGTAGTGTGTATGGTGCGCATCGATGTGGTGGATCGTCAAGCTCGGCCACATGCGGCCTAGATCGCCAGCATGCACGCCTGCGCCGCTGCCGCGGTCGGCGTGCCGGCTCGCAAACCGCCACTGTTCGAAAGCACAATGGTCGAGGCCTTGCCGGCACCGCGACCGTCGCAAAGTGTGAAGGTGACATTGCTGCCGGCATTTCCGCCATTGGGCTGGAACACGATCTTGGTGCGGCCAACGGTGCTGCGCAGGTGGACCTTGCCGGTAAGCGGGTCGGCGGTTTTCAGCAGGGTCTCGTTGGGGCTGCGGGTGCGGTTGCCGTCGAGGTCGGCAAACACGATCCAGCCGCCGGTCCAGTCGATGCCACCGCGGCAGCCAGTTGCATCGCCGGGGCAAAGCACCACCTCGCTTCCGGTTGCGGCCGCATGGCTGACGCCGCCCAGCCACGCTTCCAGCAAGGCGCCTTTGGCCGCGCCATTGCGCGCGGCTTCACCCGCATCGGTGAATGCGGGCAATGCGATCCCGGCCAGGATGCCGACCGCCGACATCGCGATCACGGTTTCGATCAGGGTGAATCCACGATTGCGGCGCATGGCACGGTTCCCGAATGG
>JBDSIA010000233.1:0-4767 GCA_039918175.1 Thermomonas sp. | reverse complement strand
CCGGGTGCCGAATCCCGCCTAGGCGAGGGTGATGTCGTGCATGAAGTGCTGGGCAGTCTGCGGCCGCTGCTGCGGATCGAAGCGCCGGGCACGCTGGATGGTGGCGATGTCCTGCGCTTCGGCAAGTGCGTGTTCGTCGGGATTTCCGCGCGCAGCAATGAAGCGGGCAGGGCGCAGCTACGCAAACTGTTGGCGCCGCATGGCTACACGGTCGAAGGCGTCGCCACCCGCGAATGCCTGCACCTGAAATCCGCAGTGACACAGATCGCCAAGGACACGCTGCTGGTCAACAAAGACTGGCTTGCCGATGCATCGGCATTCGCCGACTATCGGATGATCGAGGTTGATTCCGACGAAGAGCACGCGGCGAACGCGGTGCGCGTCGGCGACGCGATCCTGTATCCGGACTGTTTCCCGAAGACGCTTGCGCGCTTGCAGGCGGCAGGCATCAACGTCACCACCGTCGATGTGTCCGAACTGCAGAAGGCCGAGGGCGCGGTGACCTGCTGCAGTCTGCTGCTGCGCACCGCGACATCCGCATGATCCTGAACATCGCGGCCTATCTCTTCGTCGCCATTGACGATGCCGATGCCTTGGCAATCCGGATTCACGGGCAGGCCGAAGTCGCTGCACTGCGCGGCAGCGTGCTGGTTGCGCCCGAAGGCGTCAACCTGTTTTTGGCCGGCGAAGAAACCGCGTTGCGCGGGTTCCTGGGCTGGCTGCAGTGCGACACGCGATTCGCCGGCATCACCATCAAGGAAAGCTGGAGCGAAACGCTGCCATTCGCGCGGCTGAAGGTGAAGCGCAAGGACGAGATCATCGCGTTCCGTCACAATGCTGCCGTGCCGCTGGATCGCGAGCGAGCACCGGCGGTAGAGCCGCAGACGTTGGCCCGCTGGATCCAACAGGGCCATGATGATGCTGGCAAGCCACTGGTGCTGCTGGATGCCCGCAACCGTGAGGAAGTCGGTTTCGGCAGTTTTACTGGCGCGATGACCCTGCCAATCGACAATTTCATCGAGCTGCCGGCTGCGCTCGCGCCCTATCGCGATGCACTTCGCGATGCGACGGTGGTGAGTTTCTGCACCGGCGGCATTCGCTGCGAGAAAGCCGCGTTGTGGCTGCAGGACGATGGCATGGACAACCTGCTGCAGCTGGACGGGGGCATCCTTGCTTATTTCGAGCAGGTCGGCGGCTTCGGCTATGAGGGGCGCTGCTTCGTGTTCGACGAGCGCGTCGCACTGGATCCGGGACTCAAGCCGCTGGTCGATTGCGCCGACCTGTCCTAAGCTCAGTGCACCTACAGCAGAGAGTAACGGCATGAACTGGATAGGCATCATCATCGTCATCGTCGGCATCTGGCTGGCGCTCAAGGTCGTCGGCGTGTTTTTCAAGCTGGCGATGTGGGCGCTGGTGCTGTTCGGCCTGTACTGGTTCCTCTCGCCGTATCTCGGGTTGCCGAAGTTTTTCTGAGCTGTTCGCGAAGCTCAGGAGCCACGGCAAGCGTGTTTCGCGGGATCGCCGCGCCTAGCGACGCGTGTTCGCTCCGCGGCTCGAAATGCCGCTGCGCAAACACCCGACGCTCTCGCCGCTATGTTGGTTCATAGGACGGCAATCCAGTTAGAGCGCGCTGCCTGCGGCATGGCCGGATGCCCACGCCCACTGAAAGTTGTAACCGCCCAGCCAGCCGGTGACATCGACCACTTCGCCGATGAAATACAGGTCCGGTGTATGGCGCGACATCATCGTGGTGGATGACAAGCCGTCGGTATCCACGCCGCCCAGGGTTACTTCTGCGGTGCGATAGCCTTCGGTGCCACTGGCGGTCAGCGGCCATGACGACAACAGTTCAGCGATATCGCGAAGCTCTGGCTCGTTGTATTGGCGCAATGGTTTGCTGGTGATCCAGTGTTCGCACAGACGCTGGGCGAAGCGCTTGGGTAGCACTTCGCCCAGCAGCGTTTTCAGTTCGGCGTCACGTCTGCTTTGCTGCCATTCGCGGAACAATGCATCGATGTCGTGTTCAGGTAGCACGTCCAGCCGGAGGTCGTTGCCGGGTTGCCAGAAACTGGAGATCTGCAGGATTGACGGCCCGCTGATCCCGCGATGGGTGACCAGCATGAAGTTGCGAAAGCTGGTGTCGTTGCAACGTGCTTCCACCGGTAGCGACACCCCGGCCAGATCCTGCATGCGCTCGGCATGCTTGCCAGTAAGTGTCAGCGGCACCAGTCCGGCGCGGGTCGGCAGCACTTCATGGCCAAACTGTTTGGCAAGGGTGTAACCGAAGCCGCTGGCGCCCATAGTCGGAATCGACAGGCCACCGCTGGCGACCACGACTGCGTTCGCGTGGAACGTGTCTTGCGATGTGTGAAGGTGGAAACCACTGGCGTCGGCCTCGGCGACGCGTTCGATGCTGCAATGTGTGCGCACCTCAACGCCAGCCGCCGCGCATTCGTCCAGAAGGAGCTTGACGATTTGCTTCGACGACTCGTCGCAGAACAGCTGGCCGAGTTCCTTCTCGTGCCAGGCAATCCCGTGTCGCTCCACCAGTTCGATGAAGTGCCATGGTGTGTAGCGCGCGAGCGCCGACTTGCAGAAATGCGGGTTAGCCGAAAGGAAGTTGTCGGGCGCGGTGCCGGTATTGGTGAAATTGCAGCGGCCGCCGCCGGACATCAGGATCTTCTTGCCGACCTTGTTGGCGTGGTCCAGCACCAACACGCGTCGGCCACGTCGGCCGGCGGTGATCGCACACATCAGGCCAGCCGCGCCGGCGCCGATGACGATGGCGTCGAACTGGCCAGCCACGACTTGGCGGGAGGTCAGCGCTGCGGACGCGGCTTGAAGCCGGCCGGTTTGAACTCGCCAGGCTTGCGCGGACCACCGGGACGGTCGCCACGCGGCGGGCCAAAGCTGCGCTTGCGTGAAGGTGCGTCGATGTCGGCGGCCTCGGCAACACGCAGGCGCAGCGGCCTGCTGGCCACGCGCACCGTCTGCATATGCTGCATGAGTTCTGCTGGCATGCCTTCGGGCAAGTCGACCAAGGTGAAGTCGTCGCGGATGTCGATGCGGCCGATGAAGCGTGCTTCCAGGTCCGCTTCGTTGGCGATCGCGCCGACGATATTTCCGGGCTGCACGCCATGCTGGTGACCCACTTCGATGCGATAGGTCTGCATGCCCGTTTCCGGCGCGCCACGATCCCTCGGGGCATGTTCACGCGGCGCATGCTCGTTGCGTTCGCGTTGCGGACGCTCACTATGCTCGCGAACTGGCCGCGCATCGCGCGGCTCGAATGCGCGTTCCGCGCGTACCGGCTGAGCCAGCAACAGCGGCGTCTTGCCCTGTACGAGTTTTGCGAGGGCAGCGGCAATCTCGACCGCCGGCACGTTCTTCTCGCGCTCGTAGCGTTCCACCAAGTCGCGGAACACCGACAGGTCTTCGTGCGCCAGTGCGCCCTCGATCTTGCCGAGGAACTTGGCCACGCGGTTCTCGTTGACCGCATCCACGCTCGGCAGGTTCATTTGCTCGATCTTCTGCCGGGTGGCGCGTTCGATCGCGCCTAGCATGCCGCGTTCGCGCGGGGCCACAAACAGGATCGCCTCGCCCTTGCGGCCAGCGCGGCCGGTGCGTCCGATGCGGTGCACATAACTTTCGGTGTCGTACGGGATGTCGTAGTTCAGCACGTGGCTGATGCGATCCACGTCCAGTCCGCGCGCGGCCACGTCGGTCGCGACCAGGATGTCGACCTGGCCATCCTTCAGTCGCTGGATCGTGCGCTCGCGCATTTTCTGGTCGACGTCGCCATTAATCGCGGCAGCGGAAAACCCGCGCGCGGCAAGCTTCTCCGCCAGCTCGTCGGTGCCCAGCTTGGTCCGCGCGAACACGATCATTGCCTCGAACGGTTCGGCTTCCAGGATCCGGGTCAGCGCGTCGAGCTTGTTGATCCCGCTGACCATCCAGAATCGTTGGCGGATGTTCTCGGCGGTGGAGGTCTGCGACTTGATCGCTATCTCCACCGGGTCTTTCAGATAGGTCTGGGCGATTCGCTTGATCTGCGAAGGCATCGTGGCCGAAAACAGAGCAACTTGGCGGGATTCGGGAGTCTTCTTGAGGACGGCCTCGACATCGTCGATGAAGCCCATCCGTAACATTTCGTCGGCTTCATCCAGCACAAGGCAACGTATCTGGGACAAATCCAGCGAACCGCGGTCCAGGTGGTCGATGACGCGACCCGGCGTTCCCACGACAACGTGCACGCCACGCTTCAATGCGCTTAGCTGGGGCTGGTAGCTCTGGCCGCCGTAGATCGGCAGTACATGGAAACCGGGGATATGCGTGGCGTATTTCTGGAACGCTTCGGCAACCTGGATCGCCAGTTCGCGGGTCGGTGCCAGCACCAGCACCTGCGGCTTGCTGGCGGGGGACGTGAGTTGGGCAAGCGCGGGCAGGGCGAACGCGGCTGTCTTGCCGGTACCGGTTTGAGCCTGGCCGATCAGGTCGCGGCCCGCCAGCAACGGCGGGATGGTCGCCGCCTGGATCGGGCTGGGCGACTCATAACCGACCGTGCGTAAAGCTTGCATCAGGGTCTCGGGCAGGCCGAGGTCGGAAAATTTGATATCGGGTTTGGCTTCGGCGCTCATATCCGTCCCATGTCACTCATTGGTCGGCGTGACCGCCGCGGGTTTGACCGCACAGTGTACGCCCGCTCGCCTGAGCGAAGGCTCCAACGCGTCTCGGGCTAACATGCGTAATGCACTTTCCAGCCTTCGA
>JBDSIA010000232.1:0-2729 GCA_039918175.1 Thermomonas sp. | reverse complement strand
CGCAGCCAGGACTCGATGGTGTGGTCGTCCGGCACCGGGAATGCGGGCAGGTAATAGGTGCCCAATCGCAATTCGAGGTTGCAGCGTTTCGCCAGTGCGACGCTGTTGTCGAGTGCGTCCGGCACATCGGCGAACAGCGCCTGCATCTCGTCGGGCGACTTCAGGTATTGCTCGGCGGTGTAATCACGCGGGCGACGCGGATCGTCCAGAACGCGTCCACTGGCAATGCACACGCGTGCCTCATGCGCGTCGAAGCCTTCGGCATCAATGAAGCGTGCGTCATTACTGGCCACGACCGGAATGCCGCGGCGCGCGGCCACGTCCAGCGCGAAGGCATTGAATGCGTCCTCGCCCGGACGACCGCAGCGGGTCAATTCCAGGTGCAGTCGTTCGCCGAATTCCGCCTGCAACCCGGCCAGCGACTGTTCGGCCAGCTCATGTCGGCCAGAGGTAAACAGCTGGCCTGGTTCGGCACTCAGGCCAGCCAGCGCGAACAGGCCCTTGTTGGCCTTCAGCCACTGCGGACGCGCCACCACGCCGTCATGGCGCTGGCCTTCCATCCACGCGCGGGTCAGCAACTGCGACAGGCTCAGGTAGCCGTCGTGGTCACGACACAGCAGGGTGATGCGCGATGCAGTTGCGCTGCCATCGGCGATGAGCACGTCTGCGCCGGCGATCGGCTTGATGCCGGCTTTCTCGGCGGCTTTGTAGAACTTAACCAACGCGAACATGTTGTTCTGGTCGGTCATTGCCACCGCAGGCAACTGGCGGGCCACGCAGGCCTCGACGAGCTCCGGGATCCGGATCGTCGAATCAACCAGCGAGTACTCGCTGTGCAGGTGGAGGTGGACGAAACGAGCTGACATCGGCGTACCGCAGGATCAACCCGCAGGGTAGGCCGCCACCGCCGGGTGGGCAAGGCTTGACACGGTGGCGATCCCGCTCATCGGCGCCACAATTGGCGTCGCCTGGTCAAGGGCGGCGCATGATGCTGCAAGCGCATTGCGCACCGGGGCGAAACTGCGACGGTGTTGCGGGCATGGGCCATGCAATGCAAGCGTCTGCAGATGCATCGCGCTGGGATAGCCTTTGTGCCTGTCGAATCCGTATTGCGGATGCAGCACATGCAGTTCGCGCATGCGCGTGTCGCGAGCGACCTTGGCCAGGATCGATGCAGCCATGATCGCCGCTTCCAGCCCGTCGCCGCCGACGATCGCGGTCGCCGGGCAGGCAAGTTCCTCTGGAACGCGGTTGCCATCGATCAATGCATGGCCAGCACAGGGCGACAAGCCGGCCAGGGCGCGGCGCATGCCAGTCATTGTCGCTTGCAGGATGTTAAGCAGGTCGATTTCGTCGGCTTCCACGAACTCGATCCGCCACGCCAATGCGCGTTCGATGATCAGCGGATACAGGGCTTCGCGCTTACGCTGGGTCAGTCGCTTGGAATCGTCCATGCCTTCGATCGGGCGCAAGCTATCCAGGATCACCGCAGCCACGCTGACCGGGCCGGCCAGTGGGCCACGGCCTGCCTCGTCGACGCCAGCGATCAGGACTCTCATGCGGCGGATTGCAGCAGTGCCACAATCGCATCCGCCGCGCGCACGGAAGCATCGCGGCGCAAGGATTCGTGGATCGACAGGAAGCGTGGTTGCAATTCGGCCACTGCATCGGCATCGCGAAACCAGTGCAGCAATGCGGCATGCAGGTTGTCTGCAGTGCAATCGTCCTGCAGCAGTTCCGGGATCACTCGTTCGCCAGCGAGCACGTTCGGCAAACTCACGAACTCGCTCTTGAGCAGACCGAACACCTTGACGATGTGGTAGGTCAGCGGCGAAATGCGATGGCCGACCACCATTGGGCGCTTGCACAGCATCGCTTCCAGTGCCGCTGTGCCCGAGGCCAGCAACACCACGTCGCTGGCGATCATTGCGCGCTGCGCTTGCGCATCGAGAATGCGCAGCACAAGATTTGGCGATGAATTGGCAGTGATGCGCTCGATTGCAGTGTGGCAGGGCGCATTCGCGGCCGGAACCAACACGCGCAATCCCGGAATGTCGTTCGCAAGCCGCGTGGCGGCCTCGAGAAATAGCGGCAAGATCCGCTCGATTTCACTCAAACGGCTGCCTGGCAGCAGGGCGAGGATTTGTGCATCGTCGGCTTCGCCAAGCGCGGTGCGGGCGGCCTCGCGATCAGGCTGCAAGGCGATTGCATCCGCCATTGGATGGCCGATGAAACTTGCATCGACACCATGCCGCGCATAGATCGGTGGTTCCATCGGGAACAGGCACAACACGCGATCGGCGCTGGCGCCGATCTTCGCCGCACGCGATTCGCGCCAAGCCCAGACCGATGGGCTGACGTCATGCACCGTGCGCACGCCGTGCTGTTTGAGCCAGCGCTCGACGCCCAAGTTGAAGTCGGGTGCATCGATACCGATGAAGACGTCCGGCTTCCAGTCCAGCACGCGTTGGCGAAACGTCCGGCGCAGGCGCAGCAGGCGTGGCAGGTGGGCCAGCACTTCGGCCAGTCCCATCACCGACAGCTCGCTGGAATCGATCCACGCATCCAGACCCGCCGCGCGCATGCCATCACCGCCGATCCCGGCAAATTCCGCATCCGGATACCGCTTGCGCAACTCGCAGATGAGACCGGCGCCGAGCTGGTCGCCGGAGGTTTCGCCGGCGCAAAGGGCGATGCGCAGACTCACCGCAGCAGCGGCCGCTCGCCGC
>JBDSIA010000231.1:0-2251 GCA_039918175.1 Thermomonas sp. | reverse complement strand
GCAGCACGCCATCTCTGCCTTGTAGATGTGTAGCGACACCGCGACCGAGTCGGTGCTGGTGTTGCGGATGGTGTGGTACTCGTGCGGCGGGATCAGGCTGCCGGCGCTGCCCGGGCCGGCGTGCATGCCGCCGGCGGCGCGGAAACGGAAGCGTTCGCCGTCGCGTTCCAGCAGTTCGTACTGCACGATTTCCAGGTCGCCATCCCACACGCCTTCCACGCACCACAAGCCCGAATGGTCATGCAGCGGCGTGCCTTGCCCCGGGCCCCAGGTCATCGCCACCACGCTGTAGCCGTGTTGCGGACTGCGGTAGAGCTCGCGGCGGGCGTAATGGTCAACAATTGGTTCGTGCACACAGTCTGGTAGTTGCACGTCATGGTCGCGGATCAGGCCGCACAGGCAATTGCGCAATGCGGCGGTGACCGCGTGCTCGTCGCCGGCGGTGACGGCGGTATCGATGGCGGCGATGAATTTTTCGCAACCGGGGAAATCAACAGCGGTACAGGGCGTGTCCATGGCCTCCAGTCTACCAATCGTGATCCGGCCGCGCCCGACAGCAATGGACTCGATTCAGGCCGATCCGGCCGTCAGACCCGCCAGAAAGCCGGCAATGGCCGGCCCGAAGCGGTCGAAATCCACCAGGAACGCGTCATGCCCCTGCGGCGAGTCCAGTGGCAGGAATTCAGCCTGGCAGCCGCCCGCACGCAGGCCATCGGCGATTTCCTGCTGCTGCTGCAGCGGGAACAGAATGTCGGTGCGCACGCCAATGGCCAGTGCGCGTGCGATTTCGATGCCGGCCAGGCCTTGTGACGGGCTGCCACCACAGCTTTCGCCGAGGTCGAACCAGTCCATCGAACGGCTGAGATAGAGGTAGCAGTTCGGGTCGAAGTTGCGCACGAAGCGCCGCGCATGGCCTTCCAGATAGCTTTCGACCTCGAATTCCAGGCCAAACGGATCCTCGTCGTCGCGGCGGTCGGATTCCAATCGCACCCGGCCAAAGCGGCCATCCCATTCCAGCGCCGAGCGATACGTGATCACCCCCAATTTGCGCGCCATCCGCATGCCGGACTCGGGATAGTGTGCCTCGTCGTAGTGGCCGCCGTTCCACAGCGGATCCAGGCGAATCGCCTCACGCTGCAGCGAGCGGATCGCGATCGAAAACGGCAGCGCCCGCGCCGCGCCGGATATATTGATATGGCTTTGCGCAATCCCGGGATGTCGCAGCAGGAAGGACAGGGCGGTCATCCCGCCCATCGAGTTGCCGATCACGCAGGCCAGGCGTTCGATGCCCAGTCCACGCAGCAATGCGAAGGCAGCATCGGCGCCGTCTTCGACCGACAGTTCCGGGAAGTCCAGGCGATACAACGCACCGGTGTCGGGATTGATCGATGCCGGGCCGCTTGAGCCCTTGCAGCTTCCCAAGGCATTGGCGCAGACCACGAACCAGCGCTCGGTATCGATCGGCTTGCCGGCCCCGAGCATCGCCTCCCACCAGCCAGGTTCCGGATTGCCGGCATTGGCCGCAGCATGCGCGTCCGGCGACAGCCCGGTGAGGATCAGGATCGCATTGTCACCGGCGGCGTTGAGCGTGCCCCATGTTTCATACGCCACGCGCGCGCCATGCAAGCCGCCGCCACGTTTCATCGGGAACGGCGAGGGCAGGTCGAACCAGCGGGTGCCGGGCGGGATGAATTCGGTCATGGCACAAGTGTAGCGGGCAGCTGTTTCCGTAGGAGCGCACTTCAGGGCGCGATGCTCTCGCCCGTCATCCTGCACGAAATTGAGCAATCGCTGCTGCGCCAAGTGTTTTCGGGCAAGCTTTGAGCATGAACGAAGGTCGCTACAACGTTGACAGCAGCGAAGGCGCATTCCAACCCGGCTCGCGAGGACGCGTGCTGGCTAATTCCCTTGGCATTGTCCGTGTGCGTGACATGGAGGTGGCCGAAACCCATGCCTTGCTTGACCTGACCGCCGCACACTCACCCTGCGAAGGCATGGACGACACGCGGTTGCTGGCTGCGCTGGCGCGCACGCATGCCGAGTTGATCCTGATTCACCCCTTTCGCGAGGGCAACGGCCGCCTGGCGCGCCTGCTCAATACCTTGATGGCCCTGCAGGCCGGCTTGCTGCTGCTCGATTTCGATGGACTGCGCGGACAGGCGAAGCGCAACTACATCGGTGCAATCCATGCCGCGTTGAGCGGCAATTACGAACCGATGGAACGTGTGTTCAGTCAGGTGCTGCGGCGCAC
>JBDSIA010000230.1:0-2574 GCA_039918175.1 Thermomonas sp. | reverse complement strand
GCCTCGCGGCACACCGCGAACGCTTCCGGCAGCAACTTGTCCAGCGACTCGCCGTTGCCGATGTGGACCTTGAACTCCTCGGTTTTGGCCTTCAGAGCCTCATCCGAAAGAGCCTGCATCTGCGGTTCCAACGCATTGATCTTCTTGACCTGGCCGGTGAGTTGCTTGAGCAGGCGTTCGTTGCGGCTGCCGAAGACGCTGGTAAGCAGGCTGTTGAGCATGGTGCAGGGAATCCGGGTTGGGGATGCGCGCGTCAGCAACATGCGGCGGCATCACGTGGCGCGCTATGAACAAGCAGGAATGAAAACGGGCGCCGGGCGCCCGTCTTGGCAGTCGACTAGTGTAGCTGGAGGCGATGGCTGGCGTTTGCAAGGTCAAAAAAAAGAGGCGGAGGGAATCAAGTTCTCTTGATTCCCTCCGCCCCCTTTGGTTTTGCCACGTCAGCCGTGTCGACCCTGCGATGCGCTGGCGAGGAATTGGCGGGGATTGATCACCCGGCCGTCCTGCCACACTTCCAGATGGACATGTGCGCCGGTGGATCGGCCGGTGGACCCGGCCTTGGCGATTTCCTGGCCGCTACGCACCAGGTCGCCGACTGTACGTTCCAGCCGCGAGTTGTGTGCATAACGCGTCACATAGCCGTTGCCATGGTCGATTTCGATCACGTTGCCGTACCCGGAACGCACACCGGAAAAGCTGACCACGCCATCGGCCACCGACAGCACGGGGTCACCGATGTCCGCCTCGAAATCGATGCCCTTGTGGAACTGGTGGCCGCCGCCGAACGGATCGGCACGCCCGCCAAAACCCGAAGTAATGTAACTGTTGGCAATCGGATCGCCGGAGGGAATCGAATTCCGATCCAAGGCGCGATTAAACAATAGACTCTCGAGCACCGACAGTTGGGTGTCGGCATCGTGGAACTGGCCTTCCAGGCCTGCCAAGCGTTGGCGCAGCTCGTCTTGCGGCATGTCGCTGGCCCGGCCCGCGCCACCCTGGCCCACGGGTTTATCGAAATCGAACTCGCCGTCCTGCAACTGACCCGCCTGGGTCAAGCGCGCGCCCAGCGCATTCAACCTATTGGCCTGCGCCTGCAGTTCGGCCAGCCGCGCTGCCAGCGCATTGACCTCGTGCTGGGCATTGCGGCGTACTTGTTGCAGCTCGACCTGGCGCGCGCTGTCAGCCGTCTGCATCGCCGCGACCTGGCCCATCCCGGCCGCGCTGCGCAGGCCCGTGCCGGCAAGCATGCCGACAGCGAGCACCACCCCGGCGGCGGCCAAGGGATGCTGCATCGACCAGAATCGGAGCCGGTAGCCCAGCGCGCGAATCTGTGTGAGCACACTCGAGTCAGTCGAGGCGGTATCGTGTTGCCTGGTTGTTTCGGTCATTGAGTCATGTCTCGTTTGCGGTCCACGCCCCGCTCCGTGTCTTTCGACAAGAAAGCCAAGCCGCCTGCCGGGCCCCGCGTCGCGCTGGATGCGCTGTTCGCAGGAAGCGCCGGAGACCCGTTGCGCCGCGCCTTGTGGCTCGATGCAATGGACCAGTTGTTGCGTCCTTTCCTGTCGCCTTCACTGGCTGCACACGCGCGATTGGCGAATGTACGTGGCGACAAGCTCGTATACGTCGTCGATGCCCCGGTGTGGCACGCCAAGTTGCGACTGGCCACACCCGAATTGCTCACCGCCGCCCGCTCCATCGGGCTCGATGTGACGGCGCTGAACGTCAAAACGACGCTGCAGCCGTTGCGTCCGCTACCCCCGGCCGCACGTTCCGCTCCACCGATGTCGGCGGCCAACCAATCAGGATTGGCGACTGCCTTGGCATTGCTGCGGTCTGGCGCGCCCGAAGACGCTCCCAGTAAAGCCGACAACCGCACTGGGGAAGACCGATGATCAAGCCAGCGGCACGAAAAACGAGCGCCAGACCGGCCAGCGAGGCATCCTAGCGTTATAAGTGCGTGATTTTGTTAAATAAACGTAATCAGCAGGCTGAATACGTGCACCGGGTCACAGCCGGCAGCCTCCGTCAGGCCAACGAAGGTGTGGAAGTCGCCGTTGAATACAGCAGCGGTGGGGCTGCTTCGGCGTCGGGATACGTGATTTCTTCCCAGGCAGAGGCATCCGCCAGCAGGGCGCGCACCAGCCGGTTGTTCAGCGCATGTCCGGATTTGTAGCCTTCATAGGCGCCGATAATGGCGTGGCCCGCAAGGTACAGGTCACCCACCGCATCCAGGATCTTGTGGCGGACGAATTCGTCGGCGTAACGCAGACCGTCCTCGTTCAGCACGCGGAACTCGTCCAGCACGATGGCATTGTCCATCGACCCGCCGAGTCCGAGGTTGCGCTCGCGCATGTATTCCAGATCATGCATGAAGCCGAACGTGCGGGCGCGGCTGACTTCATTGATATAAGCGCTAGTGGAGAAGTCCACTTCTGCACGCGACCGCGAAGTGGGGATCGCCGGGTGGTCGAACTCGACCGTGAATCCGATCCGGAAGCCCTGGTGCGGGGTGAAACCCGCGACCTTGTCGCCGTCTCGCACCTCCACCGGATGCAGGATGCGGATGAATTTCTT
>JBDSIA010000229.1:0-3400 GCA_039918175.1 Thermomonas sp. | reverse complement strand
ACGCGTTATTGGTGGACCGGTTGTGGGCGGCATTGCCGGGTGCGGGCGTGCGCGTGCATTGTCCGGCACGGATCGAAGCGCTGGAGCAGGACGATGCCGGCGCGCACTTGCAACTGGATGACGGCGTCCAGCTGCATGCCCGGTTCGCGATGGCTGCCGATGGCGTGCGATCCACATTGCGCGACTTCGCCGGGATCGGTTGCACGCGTCATGACTACGCACAAAAAGCAGTGGTCGCTTTCGTCGCCAGCGATCAACCGCACCAGGACACGTGTTGGCAGCGATTCCTGCCGACCGGGCCGCTGGCGGTGTTGCCGTTCAACGGCGATGGGGATCAAGCGTTGCAAGGTCGCATCAGTTCGATCGTGTGGACCCTGCCGGAAGCCGAAGCTGTCCGCTTGCTGGCCGTGAATGAAGCGGTGTTCGAAACCGAATTGACGGCCGCATTCGGTGGCGAACTCGGCGCCTTGCGGTTGTCGTCGCCGCGCGCCGCGTTCCCGTTGCAACGGCAACTGGCTGAAACCTATGCCAAGGATCGCGTGGTGTTGTTGGGCGATGCTGCCCATGTCGTGCATCCGCTGGCCGGGCAGGGCGTGAATCTGGGCTTGCGCGACGTCGCCGCATTGCGCGATGTCGTGCGTGACGCATTGCAACGGAAGATCGATCCCCTCTCGCCGACACGGCTGGCGCGCTGGGCGCGCACGCGCCGCAGCGAGAATGCCGTCGCCGCACACGCGTTCGAGGCCATCAACCGCATATACGGCAGCGATGCCATGTTGCCAACGTTGCTACGTGGCCATGCACTCGGCATTGCCGGCAAGTTGCCGCCGTTGTCACGCGCACTGTGGCGGCACGCTGCCGGCCTGTAACGCGACGCCATGCGCGGATACGCGGCCTCAGCGGCGCTTGATGGTCGCGAAAACGGTGATCTCTTCGCGGTCGTGATACAGCTGCTTGGCGCGAATGATCAGCGGTTTTTCCGCTTGCTGTGCGAACAGGTCCAGGCACAGCCGGGTTTCCTGCCAGCGCTTCTTCATCGGCAGTTTCAGGTTGAATACCGCGTAACGGCACCAACCTTCGCGGAACCAGGTCGCCATGCGCTCGGCAACGCGGCGTGGTTGCTCGACCATGTCGCAGACCATCCAGTCCAGCGGTTGCGGCGGCTGCCAGCTGAACCCATCGGCGCGCAGGTGTTCGACCCTGCCAGTATCCAGTAGCTGCCCTTGCATCGGGCCGTTGTCGACGGCTTGCACGTGCAGGCCGTTGCGCACCAGCACCCAGGTCCAGCCTCCCGGCGATGCCCCTAGGTCAGCCGCGCGTGCCCCATCATGCGTCAGCGAGATGCGCTCGCGCTCATCCACCAGCACCAGCAGTGCTTCCTCCAGCTTCAATGCCGAACGCGACGGCGCCTCTGCATGCGCGCGCAGTCGCGGGATGCCCAGCGGCCACGGCGCACTGTCTTCCGGCTCAGCGCTGGCTAGCATGGCGGTGCCACCTTCCAGCAGGCATACATGCAGGCGCTGCAACCGCGGATTGTCTTCCTTGGTCAACGCGCCGGCTTTGCGCAAGGCAGGCCGCAGCGCGTTACCCAGACTGCGGGCCAGGCCAGCCATGGGCTTGTCGGCATCGGAATCGGGATACTCCATGACCAATTCGCCGAAACGGATGTCGTTCGGCAGCGCGGCCAACATTGGCGTGATGCGATCGCGAGGGTCAAGATTTTGCAGTTCAGCGAAAAGCCTGAGCTTCTGCCGCGCAAAGATCAGCGTCGACCATGGCAAGGCACGTGACAACGCATCGGCGTCGTCGCACAGGAACAGCACATGGCCGGTGTTGCGCTCGGTGCGCGCATACCCGGCGAAACCGGCCTGCGCCGCGCGTTCGGTCAGCTCGCCGGCGAGTTCCGGCTCGAAGCCGGCGCGGCAATAGCAGAGCAGGCCGTCAATAGCGCTGCCCATCCTGTTCGCCGTAGCTGCGCAACACCGTGCAGGCGGCATCGCGCTGGATATCGCGCACGACGTCAATGCCGCGCGTGTTTAATTCCCCCACCCAATCCTGCGGCAGCGGGCCTTCGTCGAATTCGGTCAGCAGCATCACATCCTCGGCGCGGGCACCGATCAGCAGGCGGTCGATGCCGGCCCAGACCGTGGCGCCGTAGCACTGGCAGCACGGTTGCGATGACGTGGCCAGGGTGATCGGGCCGATCGCGTTGTCGTCTGCATCGCGGTTCAGGCGCAGGCGCTGGGTGCGGCTTTGCGCCAGCATGTACGCCATCATTTCCGCGTGCGCGACCGAGCAGGCATGTGGCACCACCCGGTTGACACCGACCGCGATGATGCGGTCGTCCGGCCCGAAAACCGCCGCGCCGAACGGGCCGCCGGTCTGTGCCTCGATGTTATGCGCGGACAGCTCGATCGCCAGCCCGACCTTGTCTGTATCGCTTGCACAGGCGCGCGTGCTGTCTACCGCCTCATGCACCCATGCAGGCAAGGTCAAGTGGATCTGTGCGTACAGCATCAGACTTTGCCGGCCCATGTGTCGCGCAAGGTGACGCTGCGATTGAAGACCGGTGCAGCGGCTGCGTGATCGTAGCGATCAGCGACGAAATAGCCGACACGCTCGAACTGGAAGGCCTGTTCCGCGGAGGCGCAGGCTGCAGACGGTTCAACGTAGCCGGTGACGGTGCGGCGTGAATCGGGATTGAGATAATCGACATAGGTCTTGCCGTCGTCGTCCACGTCGGGATTGGCGACAGTGAACAGGCGGTCATACAAGCGGATTTCGGTGGCGATGGCATGCACCGCACTGACCCAATGAATCGTGCCCTTGATCTTGCGATTTGCGCCCTCCATGCCGGGGCGCGACTCCGGATCCAGCGTGCAACGAACTTCGACGACTTCGTCATCGGCATCTTTCACCACGGCATCGCAATGAATGATGCCGGCGCCGCGCAGGCGCACGTCGCCACCCACGGTCAGGCGCTTGAAGCCGGGCGGCGGCACTTCCGCGAAATCCTCGCGTTCGATCCACAGCTCGCGCGCGAACGGCACCTCGCGGGTGCCGAAGGATGCGTCCTTGGGATGGTTGGCGAATTGCAGGGTTTCGACGTGGTCGTCGTCCAGGTTGCTCAGTACCAGTTTAAGCGGATCGATCACCGCCATCCGCCGCGGCGCGGCGCCGTCGAGGTCGTCGCGCAACGCGCCTTCGAGGATCGAGATATCCAGCAGCGAGTTCTGCTTGCTGATGCCGACGCGGTCGACCATCAGCCGCAGCGCGCTCGGCGTATAGCCGCGACGACGGATGCCCTGCAGGGTGGGCATGCGTGGATCGTCCCAGCCGTCGACCAGCCCGTCGTTGACCATCGCCAGCAGCTTGCGCTTGCTCATCACCAGGAAGTTGA
>JBDSIA010000228.1:0-5193 GCA_039918175.1 Thermomonas sp. | reverse complement strand
CCCGTGCAGGTGGCCAAGGCCACCTCGCGCGATACGGTCGTTGATTCACGTACCAACATCTTCGACCTCGACCGGGCCTCGCTCGAACGGTACTTCGAAGAAGATCTCGGCGAAAAGAAATTCCGCGCACACCAGGTGATGAAGTGGATCCATCATCGCTATGCCACGGATTTCGCGGACATGACCGACCTCGGCAAGGCGCTGCGCGCCAAGCTTGAGGCGCGTGCGGTGGTGCGTGCGCCACAGATGATCTTCGACAAGGCATCCGAAGATGGCACCCATAAATGGCTGCTGGGAATGGATCCGAAAAACGCCATCGAAGCCGTGTTCATTCCTGACAAAGGGCGCGGCACGCTGTGCGTCTCTTCCCAAGTCGGATGCGCGCTGAACTGCCAGTTCTGTTCCACCGCGACGCAAGGTTTCAACCGCAACCTGACCACCGCCGAGATCATCGGCCAGGTCTGGATCGCCGCCCGCCATCTGGGCAACGTGCCGCACCTGCAGCGCAAGCTGACCAATGTGGTGATGATGGGCATGGGCGAGCCGCTCATGAACTTCGACAACGTGGTGCGCGCGATGAGCATCATGCGTGACGACCTTGGGTACGGCCTGGCCAACAAGCGGGTGACCCTGTCCACCGCTGGCGTGGTGCCGATGATTGATCGCCTGGGCGAGGAGAGCGACGTGTCGCTTGCCGTGTCCCTGCATGCGCCCACCGACGAACTGCGCACCAGCCTAGTGCCGCTCAACAAGAAGTACCCGATCGCCGAATTGATGGACGCCTGCGTGCGCTATGCCCAACGCAAGCGTGGTTGTTCGGTGACCTTCGAATACACCTTGATGAAGGATGTCAACGACCAGCCCGAGCAAGCGTTTGGCCTGGTCAAGCTGATGCGGGAATTCGACCGTCGCGTGCAAATGAAAGATGCTGCGAAAGTCAACTTGATTCCGTTCAACCCATTCCCCGGTACCCGTTTCGCACGACCCACCGACGAAGCCATCCGCGCCTTCCAGAAGCAGCTCAACAATGCCGGGATGATCGCGCCAGTGCGACGTACTCGCGGCGATGACATCGATGCCGCCTGCGGTCAGCTCAAGGGCCAGGTGATGGACCGGACCCGGCGTTCGGCCGAACATCGCAAGCGGCTGCAGGCGACTGGGGTTTCCGATGTTGCATGAATTTCCACCGTTGCGTTGGGGCGCCGCCTTGCTGCTGGCGGGAGCGCTGCTTGCCTCGACGGCATGCAGCAAGTTCGAGCGTCTCAGCATCGTTCGCCCCACCGCCGAGCGTGGCGACTGGGAGCAAGTTGCACCTACCTATGACGTGAGCGGCAAGGGCAAGGGCAAGCAAGCTCAATCATTCACCGCCGCCCAACTGGTGACCGCTGCCAGTGCCTCCTACGCCGCGGGTCGCTTCGAGCAGTCCAGGCAGCAGGCGCAGCAAGCAGTCAAGGCAGATCCCCGTTCTGGCGATGCGCATACCTTGCTGGCGGTGATCGCCAGCAGGTCAGGTGAAAGTACTGTTGCCGGCGAGCATTACCGCAAGGCTCTGGACATTGCGCCAGCCAATGGCGCCTATGCGAACAATTACGGCATCTGGCTGTGTGGCAATGGTCAGGCTCGGGACTCCCTGGCCTGGTTCGACAAGGCCTTGGCTGACCCGGCCTATCCGACGCCTGCCACGGCCCTGGCCAATGCCGGGACCTGTGCACAGCAGGCAGGGCAGCCAGCACGCGCAGAGAGCAGTTGGCGGCAGGCGCTCACGCTTGACCCTGGGATGCCGCCGGCCTTGGCAGGAATGGCGGGATTGAAATATGGCCGCGGCGAATATCTGGATGCCCGCGCCTTCGTGCAGCGATGGCTGGCCATCACTCCCCAAGATGCGACTGCATTGGGACTGGCTGCTCAGATCGAGCAGAAACAAGGCGACAACGCCGCCGCACAGCGTTATCTTCTCCGGTTGCAGGCGATCACCCCCGGCGCCTCCACTGTTCCCCCGAAACAATGACCAATTTCCCCGATCCTACCCACCAGGCCATGGCTGGCTGCGGCGAGCGCCTGAAACATGCGCGTGAAGCTGCGGGCCTGAGCATCGACGAGGTCGCCGCGCGCCTGCACATGCCGGCGCGGGTGGTTCGCTCGCTTGAAGCGGAGGATTGGGCGCGGCTTGGTGCCCCGGTTTTCGTGCGCGGTCAGGTGCGCAGCTACTCGAGGCTGGTCGGGTTGACCACGGCACCGATGATGGCCGCGCTGGACGTGGGTCCGATCGAACCCTCCCATCTGGTCAGTCGCACCCATATACCGCGCACGCAGTGGTGGGCCGAGCAGATCGGTCGCCGCCTGGTCTACATCGTGCTGACCCTATCGCTGGCCGTACCCGCATGGGTTGCAACTCGTCAGCACTTGTCTGGCACTGCAAACGATGCGGCCCCGCTGGATGTCCCGGCCAAGATCGGTGTGACCGATCAATCGTCACCTGTTTCCCGCCGTACCGTGATGGCGTCGATGGGGCCGGTGGCGTCGCCGGTTGCCGATCCCGCAACCGCAGACATCGTCATCCGCACGCATGCCGAAACCTGGCTTGATGCCGTTGCAGCGGATGGCACCAGCATCGAAAAGGGTTTGCTGGCTTCAGGCAGTGAGCGCCGTTTTGCCGCCGCTCAGCTGGCGCGGTTGACCATCGGCAATGCCTCCGCAGTGGAGCTGCAGAACCACGGGCAACAAGTGGATCTGACGCCGTTCACCCGGACGAACGTGGCACGCTTTACGGTATCCTCCGATGGTTCGCTGGTCCTGGTTGACTGATCTTCGTTGATTGATCCACGCGAGCGGGTACCAACTCCCTTCAACTCCAGCGACCTGCGCGTCGAACGCGGGCAAGAGACAGCATGGCGATCGATGACCTGCTCGATGAGCACGAACAAAGCGAACGCGTCCGCTCCTGGCTGCGCAACAACGCCCTTAGCTTGGTCGGCGGCATTGCCTTGGGGCTGGCCGCCATTGCAGGCTGGCAATGGTGGCAAGGCCAGCAGCAGCAGGGCCGGATGGCGGTCAATGGCCGGTTTGCCGAGGCGGTGAGCCGTTTCGAGGGCGGCACCCTGCCGGCCGACAACGGACGCGCCGCGATAGCCGGCATCAGCAAGGCCAATCCGACCCTGGGAGCGTTGGCTGCCCTGCAATTGGCAAAAGCGCAGGTCGATGCAGGCAAGCCCGAGAATGCCATTGCAATGCTGCGCAACCTGCATGACCTTGATCCGGACACGCACGCGGTCGTGAACCAACGCCTGGCCCGCCTGCTGGTCGATGCTGGCAAGGGCAAGGAGGCACTTGCCCTGCTGGATGACCCACGCAACCCCGCGATGCTCGACGTGCAGGGTGATGCCCAGATGCTGCTGGGCGAGCGTGCCAAAGCGCAGCAGACCTACCAGAAGGCGCTGGGCCTGGTGGACGTAGGCGATCCACAGCATCGTTTACTCAAGCTCAAGTTGATCGAAGCTGGCGGCACGCCGCCGCATACCGAGGACAATACCTGATGACCCGGGCCATCCCCCGCAACTCGTTCCAGAAGATCACTGTGGTCCTGCTGTCGT
This sequence comes from Thermomonas sp., assembly GCA_039918175.1. Lineage (GTDB taxonomy): Bacteria > Pseudomonadota > Gammaproteobacteria > Xanthomonadales > Xanthomonadaceae > Thermomonas. The sequence continues at coordinate 1,603 of JBDSIA010000228.1, read as the reverse complement.
TGGCAGTTTTGACGGGTTGCACGACAGTCAAGAACCTGTTCGACGGCCGCGGCAAGGACAAGTCGGAGGACCCGACGCCGTTGGTCCAGATCAGCTCGAGCGTCAATGTCGGCAAACTCTGGAGTGCTTCGCTCGGCAAGGGCGGCAAGGATCTCGGCATCGGCATGCGCCCGGCGATCGTCGATGGCCATGTGTATGCGATGGCGGTTGCAGGCGGCGTCTCCGCATTTGACCTGAAAACCGGCCAGTCACTTTGGCACTATGCCTCCAAGTTGCCGTTGACCGGCGGTCCAGGTGCTGGCGATGGACTGGTGGTGGTGGGTAGCCTGGAGGGCGACGTGGTTGCCCTGGATGCGGCTACCGGCGCCGAGAAATGGACCGCGAAGGTCGCCAATGAAGTGCTGACCGCACCTGCCATCGGCGGCGGGATGGTGTACGTGCATTCCAATGATGGTCGGTTGACGGCGCTGGACAAGGCCACCGGCGAACGCCGCTGGTTCTACAGTCCCGACCTGCCCGCACTGACTGTGCGGGGCAGTGGTGCCATCACCCTTGGCCCCGGTATCGTGTTTGTGGGCAATGACAATGGCACGCTGACGGCGCTTTCGATGGGCGATGGCAACGTGGTCTGGACTACTCCGGTCGCGCAGCCCGACGGCCGCAGCGAATTGGAGCGCATGGCAGACGTGGATGGGCCTGCGGTACTCGACAAAGCTACCCTGTACGCCACCAGCTACAAGAACCATACCGTGGCCATCGACGGTCCCAGCGGACAGTTGCTGTGGGACCGCGAAAATGGCGGGCCGCACGGGCTCGGCCTGAGCAGTTCGGCGGTGATCGTGACCGACCCTGCCGGCCATGTTTGGGGCCTGGATCGCAACACCGGCAGCAGCCTCTGGCAACAGAATGGCCTGGCCTATCGCAAGGTCACCGCCCCCATCGTGCAGGGCGATTACACAGTGGTCGGCGACTTCGCAGGCAACCTGCACTGGTTGCGCCTGAATGACGGGGCGTTCGCAGCGCGAGCCACGCTGGGTGGTGCGATCACCGGGCAACCGGCGGTCGCCGACGGCATCCTGGTGGTTCAGACCGAGGATGGCCAACTGGCCGCCTTCGCGCTGCAATAAGCGTAAGACCAGCCCTTCGCTGGCGTGCATCCGCGGCCCCGGCTAATCTGCCGGGGCCGTTGTGTTTCATGTACTTGATTCGAGCATCAGGCGCCGCGTGCGCAAAGGTTGATCCATGCTTCCCCTCGTCGCCCTGGTCGGGCGCCCCAATGTCGGCAAGTCCACATTGTTCAATGCGCTGACGCGCACGCGCGATGCATTGGTGCATGACCAGCCGGGCGTGACCCGTGATCGCAACTATGGCGTATGCCGGTTGCTGGAGGCTGCGCCATTCGTACTCGTCGATACCGGCGGCATTGCGGGCGAGAACGAGGAAGGGCTTGCCGGCGCGACCGCAAAGCAGTCACGGGCTGCGGCGGAAGAAGCAGACCTGATTTTGTTCATCGTCGATGGCCGCGAAGGCAGTTCCGCATTGGACGATGAAATCCTGCGTTGGCTGCGCAAGCTGTCGAAACCAACACTACTGGTGGTCAACA
>JBDSIA010000227.1:0-5170 GCA_039918175.1 Thermomonas sp. | reverse complement strand
CAGGCGTTGGATCAGGTCCTGAAAGGTCATCCCTTCGAAGTGCGGGGTCGTGGACATGGGCTCGTCGTGTGCGGCTAGCCCGTTAGTATAAGTGGCCCAACCGAGAGTCCCGAATGCGCGCGCCATTACTGATCCTGCAAACCGGCCATCCGACTGACTCGATGCGTCGCCATGGCAGCTTCGCCCACTGGATAAGGGTCGCGGCCGGGTTGCGCGATGAGGACGTGGTGGTGATCGATGTCGAGCATGACGAGCCGCTGCCGACCCGCGAGGGTTTCGCCGGCGTCATCGTCACCGGTTCCGGGGCGATGGTCACCGATCTGCTGCCGTGGAGCGAGGCCTGCGCCGCGTGGCTGCGCGCCGCCGCCCACGCCGGACTGCCGCTGCTCGGCATCTGTTACGGACACCAGCTGCTGGCGCACGCATTGGGCGGACAGGTCGGCTATAACCCGACCGGCCGCGAAATGGGCACGGTCGACATCGACCTGCAGCCGGATGCGGGCGACGACCCGTTGTTTGCGGGCTTGCCAGCGGGGTTTGCGGTGCAGGCCACCCATCTGCAGACGGTGCTGGCATTGCCGGAGGGCGCGAAGCTATTGGCGACATCGCAACAGGACGCGGCTTGTGCGTTCCGCTGGGGGCAAAGCGCCTGGGGCCTGCAGTTCCATCCAGAATTCGGCAATACGCACATGCGTGGCTATATCCGCGCGAAGCGCGACGCACTGGCAACCGAAGGCAGCGATGCCGGGGCAATGGAACGGGCGGTGCGGGCGACGCCACTGGCACGCAGACTGCTGCGCCGGTTCGTGACGATTGCCGGGAATTCCAGCCTGGCTTGAGTATGCTGTGCAGCTGATTGGGGAACATTTTCGGGGAAGCGGAATGACGACGCGTGCGGTGGGGCCGGGCAGAGGTTGGAGTTGGTTGCAGCAGGCGATCAATCTGGGGCGTCACAATCCCAAGGCCATTTTCGGTGCAACCGCGTTGGTGGCGGTGGTGGCGCTGATCCCCAGCGTGCTGCAGCTTGTGCTGCAGTCCGTGTTCAAGGAAAGTCAGGGTGCCATCGTGGCGGTCATCGCGATCATGACGCTGGTGTCGATGGTTGTCAGCGCACTGTTGATCGGGGGCCTGTTGCGGGTCATCCACGCAGCCGAGAACGGCCAGCCGACGCATGCCACCGCCATCTTCGACACCTTCCGCGATGGCCATCTGCGCGCGCGGTTGGTGGGCTTTGGCGTGCTGATGATGGTCATTTACCTGGGCGTGTTCGTCCTGGTGATCAGCCTGTTCGGCCAGGATTTCATGCATTGGTACTGGGAGCTGATCACCTCTGCCCAGGCGATGCAGGCAGGCGGCGCGGCGGTACCGCCGCCCAACCTTGCAGACATGCCTCAGGACTTGGGTCGGGTCATTGGCATTGGTTCCCTGTTCGCGATGTTCATGGGCGGCGTGTATGCCGTCGGCTTCGGGCAGGTGGCGCTGGCTGACCGTGGTGTTGGCGAGGCTTTCATCGACGGCCTGCGCGGTGCCATCAAGAACGTACTGCCGATCGTGGTGCTGGCGATCGTGGCGATATTGGGGATGTTGGTGCTGGTCATCGGCGTGGGCCTGGTGGCAGCAATCGTGACCCTGGTAGTCGGGATGCTGAGCAAGGTACTGGCGGTGGCGCTGCTGGTGCCGATCTATTTCGGAATGATCCTGCTGATCTATGTGGTGATGTTTGGGGTCATGTACTTCATGTGGCGCGATATCTGTGCGGATGCGCCAGCAGCAACACCGCGAGCGGACCAACTCGAAGTCTGAAGTCCAGGAGGGGCCTAAAGCCCGCCCAATACCTGCTGCATGGCTGCATTCATCGCGACCTGCAAGCCGAGGAAGAGCCAAAGGAACCCCGCCAGCGCGGCCGCGCCTTGCAGGATCAGCCACCACCAGGCCCAGGCCGGCAGTCGGGCGTCCTGAGGTTCGCGCAACACCCGCGTCTGGCTAATGCGATCGTGCAAGGCGAGATGTCTGGGCGGCAGCGCCGCCATCAGATGGCCGATGTTGAGGCTGAGCCAGGAGAGCGAGGCCGCCAGGAAGCGCTGCAAGGCATGGCCGGAGGTAAGTTTTTTGCCATCGGCGGCCACCACTCTCAGGCCCAGCGCGCGCTTGCCCGGCGTGGCCTGCCAGCGCGACGACTCGAAGCCGACCGACCACAGCAGCGCCAACAACGCGTACAGCAGCATTATGGTGAGCAGCAGATCGCTCAATGCGGTCTCAAGTCCGGTAACGCCGCCGGCCAGCACAGGATCGGCAAGCCAGGCCTGCGCCATCTGCGCGGTCGGCTGCGGATTGGCCTGCATGCTTTCCATCATTCGCGGCAGTGCGTGCCTGAGTGAAGCGAGCGCCGCACTTGCGTTGGCCATGTCGTGCTGGAGATGCGAAGCGCCCAACAGGAGCAGCAGCGGCAGCAGGCAGGCCGCATCCAGCGACCAGGCGACATAGCGTTGCTTGAGGCTGGCCGGCTTCAGGCCTACAGGCTCCAGGGCCGAGCCTTCCCGCTCAGCCGCGGACGTCTGCATCCGCCGCCGTCCGCGGTGACACCATGGTTGCCGCGATGATCCCCGCTTCGTAGAGCAGGCACATCGGGATCGCCAGCATCAGCTGCGAGACCACGTCAGGCGGGGTCAGCACCGCCGCGACCACGAACACGCCCACCACCGCATAACCGCGACCTTCGCGCAATTGCTTCGGGGTGACCCAGCCGAGCAATGCCAGGATCACCAGCGCCACCGGCAACTCGAATGACAGGCCAAAGGCGAGGAACAGCACCAGCACGAAATCCAGGTACGCGCTGATGTCGGTCATCATCGCCACCCCGGTCGGGGTGACCCTGGCCAGGAAGCTGAATACCATCGGCAACACCAGGAAAAACGCGAACGCGCAGCCCGCGTAGAACAGCGCCAGCGCCGAGCCCAGCAAGGGCAGCGCGAGTTTCCTTTCGCGGCGATACAGGCCCGGCGCGACGAAGGCCCAGACCTGGTAGAGCAGCCAGGGCATCGACACCATCAGCGCGGCGAACAACGCCAGCTTCATCGGTGCGAAGAACGGCGAGGCCACTTGCGTGGCGATCAGCTGGCCGCCCTTCGGCAGCTTGTCCAGCAGCGGTTGTGCCAGCAAGCCGTAGAGCTTGTTGGCGAACGGCAGCATCGCCGCCAGCACAAGCAACAGGCCCACGACCGCACGCAGCAGCCGTGAGCGCAGCTCCAACAGATGTGCGATGAGTGGCCGCTCGGCGCCAGTGCCGGCATCACTGTGCATGCGTGTCTAGCCTGGGTGCGTTAGCTGGCGTTTCCGTGGCCGGCATTCCTGTGGGAATGCCCGCGGGGGGTTGTGTTGGGGCGAGAGCCACCTCACCAATCGGTGCCCGCACCGCGGCGGCCGTCTCCGACACCGCGGCGCGGATATCCGCGTCGGTAGCCCGCAAATGCGCTTCCGTTTCTCGCATGACCTGATGGCCGTCGGCCAAGCCGCGACGTAATTCCTCGCTGGCCAGTTCTTGCTCGAGTTCGTTTTTCATCGAATACCACTGCGAGCGTGCGCGGCGCACCCACAAGCCGACGAAGCGGGCTGCCTTGGGCAGCCGCTCGGGGCCGAGTACGACCAAGGCGACCAGCCCCACGACCAGTAGTTCACCGAAGGAGAAATCAAACATCTTGCAAGGCTCGTCCCGCCGGCATGCCGATCAGCGGGGGATGTCGTCGCGGTCGCGCTGTTCGGTGCCGGTCTTGACGCTGTCGTCGGCGGGGTCGAGGGGTTTTTCGCCGATACGCGCGGCGGGCTTGTCGTCATCGCCGTGCATGCCCTTCTTGAACTCATCGACCGCCTTGCCGAGGTCCCGCGCACCGCCGGTCAGGCGCTTGGTGCCGAACACCAGCACGACGATCACCAGCACGATCAGCCAGTGCCAGATGCTCAAGCTGCCCATGGATGCACCTTCATGAAAGTAGGAATTGCAATTCTAGCGCTTGTGGGTTCACGGGCTGGTGCTGCTTGCGGCGGGTGCGGGTTCCAGCGGCGTGGTCGTGGCCGGATTGTGGTTATCGATGGGTTGCAAGGTCGTGCCGGGATCTTTGCCAGGCACGGCAATCACTTCCTTGTGCGCGCGGGTCTGGCGTGCAGCTGCGGTAGCTTCCTCCAGTGCGTCGCGGAAACCGATAATCGCCGATGATCCCGGCTGCCCTGCGCGGCCCTCGAAGATCATTCGCGGGGTGACTCCTTCGCCGTAAGCGCTGCTGTTGGCACCGTTGTCGATCGACAGGACCGCGCCGTCCAGGGCGATGCCCGCAAACAGGCCGCGCGCGCGCGACCACGACCAGATCTCGGCCTTGAATTCACCATCGGTGGCGGCGGCGGCACTGCGGCCCACCGGGCCCGCGGCCACGCTGGCATCGGCGCCCAGGGTGAACTTGCCGTTGACGATCGACTCCAGCCCGCGATCACTGCGAAATACCAGCACCACGTCGGCCGACTGCACGCCGGCCTGCAGGCCGAAGCTGGCACCGGCCAGTTTCACGAACACCGGATTCGACCAGGTGCCGTCGGCGGTCTTCACCGACATCATGCCCAACCCGCGGCGCCCACCGATGAAGAAACCGGCTTTGATGGTGTCGGGCACCACCACAATGCCACGGGCTTCATCCAGCAGGCGATCGGGGATTCCGGATTCGGGGATCGACTGGATCTGCCGGATCACGCGCACGGCGTCCTCCGCGCGCACGTCTTCGCGGGCGCCGGCAATCGCGGCAGTTGCGGCCAGCAGGCCGGCGAGGGCGAAGGTCAGGCGGCGTGGGGCAAGGCTCATGGGTGCTCCGGGGCGTGGTTGACGCCACATGCTGGCGCCATCGGCATGAATCCATCATAAGCCGCAGCAGCCTGCCGGCATCGTTCGAAGGTCGTGCTTCCACTGTGCAGTGCTATCGCCGCTGCGCCGGCGCTGCCATCCTATGCACATGTCCTTGTCCGAGCACGACGCTCCCCGCCGCGCCCTGTTGCTTGTCAACTTGGGTACACCCACCGCGCCAACCGCAAGCGCCGTGCGCCGCTACCTGGCGCAGTTCCTGCACGACCACCGCGTGGTTCAGTTGACTCGCTGGCTGTGGTGCCCCTTGCTGCATTTCGTGATCCTGCC
>JBDSIA010000226.1:0-3533 GCA_039918175.1 Thermomonas sp. | reverse complement strand
GCAGGCAGCGATGCCGATGCGAAGCACCCATCCCCATCGGAATCAGTGCTTGCCCGGGTAGCGCCAACGCATAGCGCCGACCCTCGCGTTCGGCATCGTCGATCCAGCGCGCCAGCCGGCGAATGCGTTGTTCGTAAGCCAGGCCGAAGGTCAGTTGCCAGTCCAGGGTGAGCTGTTCGCTGCGATGCTGTTCGTATTCGCGCACCAACAGGCTGTCGCGTCGCGCCGAGGCTTTCCACGCCACGCTGCGCCGCGCATCGCCCGCACGATACCCACGCAACTGGTGGATGTCGTCGCCGGCGCGAGTCACCTGCGCGCGGCCTGCGTCGCCCGCGGGTGCTGGCAGCGGGGGCGCCTGGGCTTCCGCCGCGGGATACACCAGCAACGATTCATCGGGCCAGACATAGCCCCACGCACGCGCCAGCCCGAGTGGCTGTATCGTGCTCAGTTCAATTCGCGGCATGGGCAGCCAGCCGCGATGCTCGGTCGGCAATAGCAACTCGACGGTACCGCCATGGCTGTCGAAGCTGGCATGCGCGAAGGCATCGCCCTGGGCGATCCGCAGCCCGCGACGTACGCGCTGGTCGACCGCTGCCAGCGCGATCCGCAGGCGCATGGGTTCCCCGGCCGGCACCGGGTCTGCTGCAATCGTCGTCACCACCACGCCCGACAATTGCATGTGCGCGCCAAACAGGCTGGCCTGCGCGGCGCCAGCGACCAGGAAAGCGAGCAGGAGCGCCGGGTTGTTGTTGAAGTTGAGAGCGCCCAGCATCATCGTGCCCAGCACCAGGCCGAAGAACAGGCCGCTGGCGGTTGGCAATATGTAAATGCGTTGCCGGGTCAGGCGTGCTGGCAGGGTTTCCGCCTGCCGTGGCCGCATCCATGTCTGGACCCTGGCTTGCAGCCGCCGGCGCAGTCTGGTGAACACTCAGTCCACCGGCACCGCATGCAGGATCGACTTGGCCAGGGTGGCGGCGGAGGTATCCGCCTCGCCAACCAGCCGATGCTCGGCGACCGCGGCGAACAGCGCCTGCACGTCTTCCGGCAATGCATGGCCGCGACCCAGCAGCAGCGCATGCGCGCGGGTCGCCCGCAACAAGGCCAGCCCCGCGCGTGGCGACAGGCCCACGCGCACGCCGGGGTGGCTGCGGCTGCGGCCCACCAGCGCCTGCACATAGGCGATCAAGGCCTCACTGGCATGCACGTCCTGCACTCCACGGCGCAGCGCAAGGACCTGTTCGGCGTTCAGCAACGGCGATACTTGCGCGATGAGGTCGCGGCGGTCGCTGCCGGATAGCAGCGCACGTTCGGCGGCTTCGTCCGGATAGCCCAGCGCCAGACGCAGCAGGAAGCGGTCCAGTTGGGAGTCTGGCAGGGGATATGTACCCGCCAGGTCGACCGGATTCTGGGTCGCGATCACCAGGAACGGATCGGGCAACGGCCGGGTTTGGCCATCGATGCTGACCTGGCGCTCGGCCATCGCTTCCAGCAGGGCGCTCTGGGTGCGTGGCGGCGCGCGGTTGATCTCGTCAGCGAGCAACACATGGGTGAACACCGGGCCGGGATGGAACTCGAAACGTCGTGCCTGCGCCTCATACACCGACACACCGAGGATGTCGGCGGGCAACAGGTCGGAGGTGAACTGCACGCGCTGGAAGCCGAGTCCGAGCGTGGCCGCCATTGCATGCGCGAGGGTGGTTTTGCCCAATCCCGGCAAATCTTCAATCAGGAGATGGCCATCGGCCAGCAGCGCGACGAAAGCCATACGCACCTGCTGCGGCTTGCCCAGCACCAAGGTATTGATCTGCGCCTGGGCATCGCGCAGCGCGGTGCGCAGGGCTTCGGGTAGGATCGCGTCGATCGCCGGGGATGCTGTCATGTCGAGTAGGGGCAAGGGCGGCTCGGCCCGTGAGTCCACGAGTGTAGCGGGGTTGCAAGTTGGTACGTGACAGGCTGGATACTGGATGCGCCCGACGCTGGTTCGTCGGGCTGTGGCTGGCCGTTTGTGCAATCAAGTTCGCGTTGGCGTTGCAGTTGCCGATCTTCGTGGACGAGGCGTTCTACTGGCAGGAAGGCCAGCACCTGGCCTGGGCGTATTCCGATCTACCGGGCCTGAGCGCATGGCTGGCATGGCTTGGAACGCGTCTGGGCGGCAACCATGCATTTGCGCTGCGCCTGCCGTTCCTGTTGATCGGAGCGCTGATACCGTGGCTCATGGTGCACATGACTGCGCGCGAATTCGATGCGCGCACCGGCTGGCAGGCGGGCAGCTTGTCGCTCGTGCTGCCCTTGGCCGGCAGCATGGGTCTGCTGGCCTTGCCCGATGCGCCCTTGTTGCTGGCAACGCTGCTGTGCCTGGACGCCGGCCTGCGGCTGTTGCGCCGGGTCGATGTCTTTGCTTCCACGGAATTGGCTGTGGGTCTTGGGCTCGGCGGCTTGTGCCATTACCGGTTCGCGGCGGTGATAGCGGTGGGGCTTGTCGCGATGCTGGTCCTGCCCGCAGGCCGTCGCGCCTTGCGCAGCCCTTTGCCATGGATGGCGATCACGGTGGGTGCACTGGCATGGTTGCCGCTGTTGCTGTGGAACCTGAGCCATGGCGATGCCGGGTTGCAGTTCCAGTTGCTCGACCGCCATCCGTGGCAGTTCAGCCGCGAGGGCTTGCGTCTGGGCCGGATGCAATTGCTGCTCGTCACGCCCTTGTTGTTGATAGCGATGACGGTAGCCGGCTGGCGTTCGTTGACCATCCGTGGCACTGACGCCTCGCGCTATCTGGCGCTGTGCGGTTCGCTGATCGTGCTTGGCTTCCTCGCGCTGGGTTTCTTTGCCGACCGCGAGCGGGTGAGTTTTCATTGGCCGTTACCCGGCTATCTGGCGTTGTTGCCGCTGGTGCCGGCGGTGCTCGCGCGCTGGTCGCGTGGTTGGCGGGTCGCCACTTGGCTCACGGCAGGGCTGGGCTTGGCCGTGGTGCTCGGTTATTACGCATTGGCATCGGTACCGGCATGGCGCGCGCAAACCGCCTCGCATAATTTCCATCCGACCAATTTCGCCGGATGGGATGAACTTGGAGACACGGTGCGCGACAGGTTGGCGTCGATGCCGCCTGGTACGCGCCTGGTCGCCGGCGACTTCAAGCTGGGCGCTGAACTGGGTTTCGCGCTTGGCGATGCCGATATTCCGGTACTGGAGCATCCGCTCAACGGCAAGCACGGACGCGCACCGCAATTGGCGTTGTGGGGGTTGCTGCGACAGCGACTTGATGTCGATGCCGGCAGGCCAGTGTTGCTGGTGATCGCAGTGAACGATGTCGAGTTCAGCGACCTGCTCGGGTACTACCATCGCCTGTGCGAACAGGTCGGGCCGTTGCCGGCGCCGCAGGTGCTGAATATCGACCATGGCCGCCAGCGTTTCCTGCTGTTCGCATTCCAGGCGCGCGTGCCATCACGTGCATGCATTGCGCCGTCGCTGGCGTTTATTGATACGCCTAGACCGTCAGCGACGGTAAGTTCTTCGTTCGATGTCTATGGGTGGGCGTT
>JBDSIA010000225.1:0-2459 GCA_039918175.1 Thermomonas sp. | reverse complement strand
TCGATGTAACGCGAACCCGCGGCCGCTTCGATTGGACCGGGTTGGCCGAACGCTACCGACACGCCCTGGGTATCAGCGAAGCCGTCCGCAAACTGTTGCGGCGACTGTCCACTTGCGCGGCCGCCATCGCTCCATTGCGCGTAGGCCTTGGCAAAGTCGCGGGCGTTGATCGCGACGTAGTACCCGCGCAAGACCAGGACCGCCGCGTCCACACCGTCCGGCCCGATTGACGGCAGGTCCATGGGTTGCAGTGGAGCCTCAGCCATGCCGTCGTCGATGACGTTGGCGGCATCCATGTCGGCTGACACCGCAACGGGCGCTGGCTGTGCCGAGGGCGTGCCGGGGTTTGGCATGCCGGTGACCGAACCGCTGACGACATCGGGTTTCGGCAGGCTTTCCTGGCCGGGTTGCGCATGGCTGGACGCGGTCTTGTCTCCCCCGCAGGCAGCAAGCAGCAAGCAGGCACACACAATCGCGAAACGGTGCGGGCGCATGCTCAATCCAGTTTGAGCGTGATCAGCCCGCTGTCGATGTCGACGCGCTCGATTCGCCTGGCAGCGAGGCGGCCGAAGGTGCTGTCGTCCAGCCGGTAGACGGGTTCCTCGCGTGCGTAGTCCAGCAGCCAGCGATTGAGCATCCCGCGCGCGCTGCCATTCATCACACCGCCCAGCGCCGGCACGTCGACATTGACGATCTCCGGGTTATCCAGGTGCAAGCCGCGCGTGCCGGCATCGAAACGCAGGCCACTTTCGACCGCAAAATGCCCGGACGAATTACGGCTACCGCCGCCCCCGCCAGCCAGGCCGACGTCGAATTCCAGTTGCAGGCGACCGCCTCCGGGCAGGCTGAGCCGCGGGTTTAGCAGGCTGATCGCGACCAGTCCACCGAGCTTCTTGTAGTCACGCGGAAACTTGCGATCCAGTTGGGCTTGCATTTGCGGTGCGGTAAAGCTGATGTCGCGGCCCAACAGCACTGAACTACCCAGGCTTGAACACCCGATCAGCAGGCCAACGAACAGGAGCATCAAGATCAGGGCAATGCGGCGCATGGCGGGAACCCAGTGAAGTTCGGGGCTCATACCTTATCGCTTTGCCCTGAATGCCGGGTTATCCGTCCCGTCACAACTTGCCGGGGCTGGCCAAGTCAGGCTGACGTGCGCGAACGCGGGTTCAGGTACGCCACCAATACACCCAGCAGCAGCATGCCGATGCCGTCGAAGATCATCTGCTTGTGCACCAGAATCGACGGCAGTGGCTGCACGGCGTAGTAGATCAGGTACCACGGGATCACCGAGAACAACGCCAGTGCGCCGCCGAAACGCAGCCCCTGGCTGACCGGCGACTTGCTGGTGTCGATGCCTTGCCGGTAGATCCAGGTCATGGCGAAACCCATCAGCACGTGCGCGGCGACCATGTAGGGGAAATAGGCCATCTGGTCGGCATCGCTGCGATACATGCTGCCCAAGGCCTTGTAGTCGTCCACCAGCAACACGCCATGAACGACGAAACCCAGCATGAGCGTAGCGATCGACATCACCACGCCGGAAATCCAGAAACGTTTGTCCATCATCAGTCCTCCTCATGGCGGGGTTTGTAGGCTTCGATAAGCTTTTGCTGTACTTGTCCCGGAACAGGTTCGTAATGGCTGAAGTCCAGCGCGTAGCGACCACGGCCGGCGGTCACCGACTTCAGTTCCGCAGCGTAGCTTTCCAGTTCCGACAAAGGTACCTGCGCCTTGACCACGATCTCGCCGCCGCGCGCAGAATCAGTGCCGCTGATGCGCGCGCGCTTGGAGGCCAGGCCGCCGCTGATGTCGCCCATGTGCTGTTCGGGTGCTGTGACTTCCAGGTCGGTGATCGGTTCCAGCACTTGCGGCCGCGCCTTGCCGATTGCATCCAGGAACGCCTTCTTGCCGGCCGCGACGAAGGCAATCTCCTTGGAATCCACCGGGTGGTGCTTGCCGTCGTAGACAATCACGCGCACGTCCTGCATCGGATAACCGGCCACCGCGCCGCCCGCCAATACCTGGCGTACGCCTTTCTCCACTGCCGGCAGGAACTGGCCGGGGATGGTGCCGCCCTTGACCTCGTCGACGAACTCGAAACCGGCACCGCGAGGCAGCGGTTCGATGCGCAGGAACACTTCGCCGAACTGACCGGCACCGCCGGTTTGTTTCTTGTGCCGATAATGACCATCGGCCTTGGCCGACACGGTTTCGCGATAGGCGATGCGCGGCGGATGCGTACTCACTTCGACGCCATGTTTGTCCTTGAGCCGCTGCAGCATCACCCGCAGGTGCAAGTCGGACAGGCCGCGGATCACGGTCTCGTTGGTCTCGATGTTGTGCTCCAGGTTGAATGCCGGGTCTTCCTCGGCAAGCTTGTGCAGCGCAATCGCGAGTTTCTGTTCCTGGCCCTTGCTGGCGGCATCCACTGCCAGTCCGAACATCGGGTTCGGGAA
>JBDSIA010000224.1:0-3995 GCA_039918175.1 Thermomonas sp. | reverse complement strand
CGCGGTGGAATCGCAGCCGAACCTGACCGTGTTCCAGGCCGCGGTGGACGACCTGCTGATCGAAGGCGATGCCGCCCGCGGCGTCTTGACCAATACCGGCCTGCGTTTCCACGCGCCGGCCCTGGTGTTGACCGCAGGCACCTTTTTGGCCGGCAAGATTCATATTGGCGAAACCCAATATGCGGCCGGGCGCATGGGCGATCCGCCGGCAACCACGCTGGCTGCACGGTTGCGCGAGCGACCATTCGTCATCGATCGGCTCAAGACCGGTACGCCGCCACGCATCGATGGTCGCAGCCTGGACTATGGCGCAATGGTGGAGCAGCCCGGCGACGATCCGCGGCCGGTGTTTTCGTTGATGGGCAGCACCGAGGATCATCCGGCGCAGGTCAGCTGCTGGATCACCCACACCACGGAACGCACCCACCAGATCATCCGCGACGCGCTGCATCGCAGCCCGCTGTATTCCAGGCAGATCGAAGGCGTGGGCCCGCGTTACTGCCCCTCGATCGAGGACAAGGTGGTGCGCTTCGCCGACAAGGCAAGCCACCAGATCTTCGTCGAACCCGAAGGCCTGGATGTCACTGAGATCTATCCCAACGGGATCAGTACCTCGCTGCCGTTCGACGTGCAGCTGGACCTCGTGCGCAGCATCACCGGTTTTGAACACGCGCACATCACCCGCGCGGGGTATGCGATCGAGTACGACTATTTCGATCCACGCGGACTGAAGGCGTCACTGGAAACCAAGGCGATCGCCGGCCTGTTTTTCGCGGGCCAGATCAATGGCACCACTGGCTACGAGGAAGCCGCGGCGCAAGGCTTGCTGGCCGGCGTGAATGCTGCGCGCTTCGTGCGTGACTTGCCCGCGTGGTCGCCACGTCGCGACCAAGCCTATTTGGGCGTGCTGGTCGACGATCTGATCACCCAAGGCACCATCGAGCCGTACCGCATGTTCACCAGCCGCGCTGAATATCGGTTGCAGTTGCGCGAAGACAATGCCGATGCACGACTGACCGCGATTGGCCGCGAGCTGGGGTTGGTCGACGACGTGCGCTGGCAGCGGTTCGATGCCAAGCGTGAAGCTGTGGAAATCGAGACCACGCGCCTGTCGGCATTGTGGGCATCGCCGAACAACGCGCTGGGCGCCGCGATCGCACGCCACATCGGCATCGAACTCAGTCGCGAGACCAATGCCATTGACCTGCTGCGTCGCCCGGAACTGGACTACAAGACCCTGATGCAAGTGCCCGAACTAGGGCCTGCGGTGACTGATGTAAACGTGGCCGAGCAGATCGAAATCGAAACCAAGTATTCGGGCTATTTGTCGCGGCAGCGCGAGGAGATCTTGCGTCAGCAGCGCAATGAAACCACCTCGATCCCGACCGACTTCGACTACGTCACGGCCAATGGCTTGTCGGCGGAAGTGCGTCAGAAACTCGAACGCGTGCGGCCGCAAACGGTGGGCCAGGCGCAACGCATTCCGGGCATGACGCCGGCGGCGATCTCGCTATTGCTGGTCCACCTGGAACGACAACGTCGCGAACGCGCGGCTTGACCCCAACGAGGGAGAACGTCTTGAAGACCACGCATGTATGCTTGATTGGATGTGCCGTGCTTGCATTGGCCGCCTGCAAACAAGCGACGACCGACAAGCCCGCGACATCCACCGCGAAGGACGATTATCAACATCAAGTCTGGGCGTTGCCGGCGGCTGCTGGCTCATCTTCCCCCGACCTCAGCATCGCGCCAGATGGTCGCCTGTTGCTGAGTTGGATCAACCAGATCAAAGGCCGGCGCAATGCGCTGCAGTTCGGTTCCTACACCGACAAAGGTGGATGGCAAAGCCAGCCGCGCACGGTCGCCATAGGCCAATCGCTGATGGCCAACTGGGCGGACACGCCGCACCTGCGCGGCACGCCGGACGGCGCGCTGTGGATGCAATGGCTGCAGGTCGATGCGAGCAGTCCCATGGCCTACGACACGGTGCTTGCCCGCTCGCGCGATGGTGGCTTGACTTGGACCCAGCTGACCCGCATCAACAAGGACGAAAAAGCGGCCGAGCACGGCTTTGCCGCGATGTGGGCCGAGGGCCAGGACAGTATTGGGGTTGCTTGGCTGGACGGCCGCGACACAGAAGCTGCTGCGTCTGGCGACGATCACCATGCAGCGGGTTCGATGCAATTGCGTGCGCTCGACTTCAATCAGGATCTGGAGCGCGGGGCTGACATCGAACTGGATGGCAAGACCTGCGATTGCTGCCAGACTGATGCAGCTATGACCAGCAAAGGGCCGCTGGTGGTTTATCGCGACCGTAGCGACGACGACATACGCGACATCGCGGTCGTCCGCCGCACTGCAGGCAAATGGGGCGCACCGATCAACGTGCATGCCGACGGCTGGAAAATTGCGGGTTGCCCGGTCAATGGCCCGGCGATCACGGCGAGTGGCAACGATGCGGTGGTCGGCTGGTACAGCGAAGCCGGCGACACGCCCGCGCTGCGCTTGGCCCGCACGACCGATGCCGGCGACACCTTCGCAGCACCGGTGGTCGTCGATTCGGGCAAGCAGGTACTTGGCCGCGTGGACGTGGCGATGGACGCGAAGCAGGCATGGGTCGCGTGGCTGCGCGAGGCCAACGGCGCGCAGAGCCTGATGCTGGCACGCTACACGCCGGACCTGTCACGCGAATTGCAGCGGATGGAAATCGCCAGGCTCGAAGGCCGCGGGCATGCGACCGGCAGTCCGAAGCTGGTCGTCGACAGCACCGCGGCATGGCTGGTGTGGACCGATGTCATCGGTGGCGTGGCACATCTGCAGGGCGCGCGCGTCACCCGCTGACACGCGTCATTTTTCCTTGCGGTAATTCACTGACGCGCGGTTCTCGAGCGTGCTCGATTCAATCTGGATATTGAAGCCCTTGCGCAGCAGGTATTTCAGGGTCAGCACCTGGCCGGTGCCCAGGAGCGACACGCCATAGCCTACATAGAGTTTGGGCGACAGGTATTTGCCGAAACTGAGCACGTCGCCGCCAAGTGCGCGCGAATTGTTGATGCCGGCATCATCCAGGCCAAGCTTGGATCCAAGCTGCGATGCCAGTAGTCCGGTACCGGCCGACAGCGCCGATTTCGCTGCCCCAACCTGACGCGCCTCGTCGCCGCTGAGGCTGGTCAATGGCCGGCCCAGCGTCAGGTAGGACAGCGCTTCGGTCTCGCTCTTGGCCGGATCGGAATACACCGAGGCGCGCGGGTCTGATGCGCTGCCAACGACGCGTATACCGGCGGTCACATCGCCGACCTCACGCTCGGCGCGAATGTCCAGACGCGGGTTGTCGATCAGGTCATTTGCCCAGACCAGATGTCCACGCGTGATCTGCAAGCGTTGCCCGTACGCCCGGTAGCGCCCACCGACTTCAAGCGTGCCGCTGCCGCGCATTTCGCGACCGGGCGGCGCAAACACGCGCAGGCTGCCGCCCAGAGTGCCGGTCAGGCCAAAGCCCTTCAGGTTCACCGCATCGCCCATCACCAGTTCAAGGTCAAGGTCAAGCGCGTTCGGGACAACGTGATTGGGATCGACCGGGTCCAATACCACTACATCCGGCGAGGTCGATATGCCCTGGTCCAGCCGTTCCAGGTTGATATCGGCTTGCGTGACCGTGACCTTGCCGGTCACCTGCAACGGCGTATCGGCGGCATAGCGGACGGTCAGGTCGGGATTGGCGATCGCGCGCAGCTCGCGGGTTTCCGCGATCAGCACGTCCTTGCCGCGCAGGTTCAGCACCAATGGCGTGGCCTGGTCGCGCCAACCCAGCGTTCCATTGACATCCAGCACGCCCCCGCCGGAGCTCAGCTTGCCGACGATGCGCGCCGTGCCATCCGGTTGTGCTTGCAGGCGCAGGTCGCCATCCTGCACGGCGATGCCGAGCGCCGGCAGTTCGGTGGCGAAGTTGGCCAGATGGCCTTGTCCACCGATCACGGGTTTCCCGCGAGTGCCGG
>JBDSIA010000223.1:0-3669 GCA_039918175.1 Thermomonas sp. | reverse complement strand
ATCGTGGTTGAACTGATCAAGGCTGTTGACGGCAGCACGGTGTGGTCGCAGCGCTACGAACGACCGTATCGCGACCTGTTTTCCCTGCAGGACGAGATCACCGGCGCGGTGGCTAGTGCCTTGCAGACCGAGCTTGCGATGGACGCGGGTGCGGTCAGCCAGAGTGATCGCCCGCCCAGCGGCAATCTGCCAGCCTATAACGCTTACCTGCAAGCCAAATTCTATTACGAGCGCAGGAGCGAGGCGGACTATCAAAGGGCCATCGAGTTCTATGCCGAAGCCATCCGGCTTGACCCGCAATATGCACTGGCACATGCGGGGATGTCGTACGCACTGTCGGAGTCTGCCGGTTATTACCTGTCCGGCAACGAGGCACTGCAGGCCTATGCGCAGGCGCGCACTGCCGCGACCACCGCATTGCGACTGGCGCCGGATCTTGCGCTCGCGCATGGCGCGCATGCGTGGCTGATGGTCAATGCGGACCAGGACTACGTCGGTGCCGAATCCGAGTTCAAGCGCGCGCTGCAACTGGCGCCCAATGACAGTGACGCGAAGGCCGACCTGGGCTCGATCCTGGCGACCTTGGGCCAGGTGGCGCAGGCGATAGAAATCACCCGGGAATCGATCGCCAGCGATCCGCTGCATTCGGAAAGTCATACGGCGCTTGCGTCGTTTCTCTCTTCGCTCGGGCGCCTGGACGAGGCCAGGCAGGCCATCCTGAAGTCGATCGAATTGCAGCCAACCGCGGGTTGGGAACGGGTGCAGCTTGCCATCATCGAAATCCAGCGTGGCGATGCGGCCGCGGCCCTGGCGGCGGGGCGGCAAGTCCACGACGAAGGCGGCTGGGTGGAGATCGGAGATGCCTTCGTGCAGCAGGTGTCCGGCAAGCAGATGCAGGCCGATGCTGCGCTCAAGACGCTGGTCGATACGCAGGCTGATATCTCTTCGTTCCAGATCGCGGAAGTATTCGCGCTGCGTGCCGATCCGGACCGGGTGTTCGAATGGCTGGACCATGCCATCGAGATCCGTGATCCCGGCATTGCCCGGCTGTGGTTCGATCCATTCATCCTGCGCTACAAGCATGATCCGCGCTTCATCGCGTTTTGCGAAAAAGTCGGGTTGCCGGCTACGGGCGACGGGCTCTCGGTTCCCGCAGCATCCCCGGACCAGGTCGCTGCCATTAGACCCGCGAGCATGCCGATCGCAGCAACGCCATGAAGTCGCGTAGTTCGCTGTTCGTCGAACTGCAGCGGCGCAATGTATTTCGCGCCGCCACGTTCTATGCGGCATCGGCCTGGTTGCTGGTGGAGGTCGTGACCCAGTTGTCGCCAGTGTTCGACATCCCGGATGGCGTCGTACGCTGGATCGTGATTGCCGCGTTGGTCGCTTTCCCGTTCGCGATGCTGTTCTCCTGGCTGTACGAGTGGACACCGACCGGCATTCGGCGCGAAAGCGACATCCAGTCTTCGGACTCGATCACCCACCTGACCGCCAAGCAGCTTGATCGCCTGATCATTGCAGTGCTGCTGCTGGCGACGCTGCTGCTGCTCGCGAACAAGTTCGTGCTGCGTCCACGCGTGGAGGCGCTCGTGGATCGTTCCATTGCGGTATTGCCCCTGGTGGATGAGGTCGGCGGGAAGGATGGAGAGTATTTTTCAGATGGGCTGTCGGAAAATCTCATTGCGGCGTTGTCCCGCTTCCACGGATTGAAGGTCATCAATCGCAATTCGTCGTTCCAGTTCCGCGGTAGCAAGGACGACAGTCGCAGCATCGGTCGCAAGCTGAGCGCCGCGCATCTGCTGGAAGGCAGCGTGCGCCGCGAGGGCGACGAAGTGCAGGTGGTTCTGGAACTGATCAGGGCGGCCGACGGCACGACGCTATGGTCGCAACGTTACCAGCGGCCTTACAAGGATCTCTTCGCGTTGCAGGACCAGATTGCCGCGGCGGTCGCGTCCGCACTCGAAGCAAAACTGTTGCCCGGCGATGCAGTTGCAGTGAACAACGATCGGCCACCAAGCGGCAACCTGGAGGCTTACAACGCCTATCTGCAAGGCAAGTTCTACGAAGCACGTAATACCGAAACCGACTTCGGCAAGGCAATCAACAATTACCGCGAGGCGACGCGTCTTGACCTGCGTTACGCGCGGGCCTATGCCTCACTGTCGCTGATCCTCACGCGCAACGCCGGTCGCTTCCTGGCGACCCAACGCATGCAACAGGGCTATGCGGATGCCCGCAAGGCAGTCGATGCCGCGCTTGCACTGCAGCCGAAGCTGGCCGCGGCCCACGTGGCGCGCGGTACGTTGCTGATCTCGTCGCAGTTCGACTGGATCGGAGGAGAAGCCGAGATCCGGCGCGCGTTTGAACTCGATCCGCATGACGATGGAATTCTGCTCGCATTGGGTGAAACCGAGGCGATCCTCGGCCATGTCGATCGTGCTGCCACGTTGGCCAAGCAGGCACTCTCCACCGATACGCTCAATGCCCGCGCCTGGCATTCGTTGGCGACCTACCAGATGTCGCTGGGCCAGCTGGACGATGCCGAGAATTCCTTGCGCCGGGCGATGCTGTTGCAGCCCGGGATGTTCGGCAACCATGAACAATTGGCGATCATTGAAATCCTGCGTGGAGACGCCGCCGCCGCGCTGCGTGAGGCGGATCTTGAAAACCCCGGCGACTGGCGCAACGCCGCACGCGCGAGGGCATTGCAGATTGGCCCGGACCGTGTGGCGGCGGATGCTGCGCTCGCCAGCATGATCCATGACCAGCCCGACAAGGCTGCCTACCAGATCGCGCAGGTGCAGGCGTTGCGCAAGGATGCAGCCCAAGTCTTTGCGTCGCTGGAACGGGCATGGTCCAGCCGCGACCCGGGTATTGGATTGCTGCTGTTTGATCCCCTGCTGCAACCCTACCGCGGTGATGCGCGCTTTGCCGCGTTCTGCAGCAAGGTTGGCCTACCGTTTGATTCCGCCGCACAGCGCTGAGATCAATCTGCCCGCAACTGAGGATGCGTCGACCTGCTTCGTCCTCAAATCAGCCTTCTTTGCGTTTACCTGTAATGCGACGCACTAGGGCGAGTGGTATCTGGCATGGTTTCACGCGATGCCATACTGCGGGCATGGGAGGCCGCAGGCTGATGCCGACGCCACGCATCGATTCGGCATCAAAAGCCAGCACGGGAGAGCAGGGTGCGAGGACAGGATCAGACGTTTGAGGCGTTGCGTCGCTTTGTGGTTACTCATGCGGGGCCGCAGTTATGATCCTCCGCCGCCTCTCACAATCACTCAGAGCACAAAATTGGACGGCGATCTGGATCGAGTTCGTCCTGCTGGTTTCTGGCGTGTTTCTCGGCATCCAGGTGAGCAACTGGAACGAGGCTCGGGTCGAACGAGAACTGGTGCGCGGCCATCTGTCCGAAATTGCCGAGGACCTTCGAACGCACCTTGCCTTCGACGAATCGCTGCAGGCCTCGGCGAGGTTGCGAATTGCCGCGGTCGACTACATCTATCGCGAGGCGTACGGCACCCGGCTGCCGTCCACCTTGGTGTTGGCAACGGAGCAGTGGGAGGCACCGCCCGCGGCACCTTATCCGCTCGACAAGCTCGACAACCTGATGGGTGCGGTGAATTTGGTCAGGATTTCGCAGCGATCGCGCGACGGTTACGAGTC
>JBDSIA010000222.1:0-3865 GCA_039918175.1 Thermomonas sp. | reverse complement strand
CTGCGCCGGACCAGTGGTTTGATGCGTTCGACCAGCGCGTTGCCGGCATCGATATCGACGCCCGCATCGCGGTACGTCAGGGCAGTGGGCTGGGTCACGGAAGGCCTCGGCGCGCTGGCGCGCGCGCGCCTGCAATGCCGCCATTTTAACGCGATGAGCGCCCCGGCGTGGACGCGCTGCCCCCGCTGCGGCACCATTCCCCCATGCCGGGCATCGTGCCGGGCAAGGACAGTCGGCCGATGCAAGGATTGAACCACGGGTTTCAGCGCATATCTTGGCGGTTGTGGTTGGCGACCCCTTTGGTGATGGGGACGCTGCTGTTTGCCAGCGGGCTTGCGCTTGCCCAGCGCACCGAGGGCGACCGTGCGTCGGCCACCGGTGCCTACGAAACTGAAACCAGCGTGCGCAACCAGACTGACGGCGAACGCGCCGCGGCATTCGGGCGCGCGCTGGCCCAGGTGCTGGCCAAGGCGACAGGCGATAGGGCGGCCGCAACACGCCCCGGCGTGCGCGAGGAACTGGGCAGGGCCCGGGACTATGTCGATGGCTACGACTATCGGCAGGACGAAGGCGTGTCTGCCAACGGCTCGCCCAGTTTCAAGACGATTCTGGTCACGCGTTTCAAGCGCGATTCGGTGGATGAGTTGATCGGGATGTTGGGATTGACGGTATGGCCATTGCCACGTGCCAAGCCGGTGCTGTGGCTGGCGATCGATGACGGCAGTGGCGCGCGCCTGGTGGGGCTGCCCCAGGCCAATGCCGCGCGTGCGGTGCTCGATCAGGCCAAGGCCCGCGGATTCGCGCTCGGCCTGCCCGGCGGCAATGCAGCCGAGCAGGCGGCTGTCGGCGCAATCTGGCGCAGCGATACTGCGGCGATCGCCAGCCTGTCGCGGCGCTACAGTCCACCGATGCAATTGCTCGGCAAGGTCTATCGCGGCGGCGATGGTTGGATCGCGGACTGGATCCTCGTCGACACGGGCAAGCTCCTGTCGAAATGGACCAGCAACAGCCCGGATGCGCGACAGGCAATGCGCGGCGGCGCCGACGGCGCTGCCGATGCGTTGTTCAAGCGCTATGCCAGGGCTGGCAGCGGCGGCAGCGGTCCACCCGGAAGGTTCCGTGTGCGCATCGTGGGCGTGGCTAGCGCTGATGACTACATGCGCCTGGCGGGGTACCTGGACCACCTGTCGATCGTGAAGCGCGTGCAGCCCGTGTTTGCAAGCGGGGATACGCTGGACCTGGATCTCGACCTGACCACCGGTATCGGCGGGTTCGCCCGCTACGTAGGGCGCAGCGGGCTGTTGCGACAAATTGACAGGGACGACAGCCACGCCTCGGATGCCGACACTACAGGTGCGGCCAGGACGACCTTCCGCCTGGGCGGCCCGAGCGATTGATGACCAGCCATGGCGATAGCGACCTGGGCAGCATCGCGGACTTCTTGCGTCGGCTGCAGTGGGCAGCGCTTGGCTTGGGCGTGCTGTGGCTGGTGTGGCTGCTGGCGCCAATCCTGACGCCGTTCGTGTTCGCCGCCCTGCTGGGCTGGCTGGGCGATCCGCTGGTCGACCGGCTGCAACGTGCGGGCCGTTCGCGCAATACCGCGGTCATTTTGGTATTCAGCGCAATGAGCCTGGTCCTGATCCTGGCGCTGGTGATCCTGGTGCCGTTGCTCGAGCGGCAAATCCTGACCCTGATGGAATCCCTGCCGCGCTATCGCGACTGGTTCATCGGCATCGCCCTGCCATGGCTGGAGCAACGTACCGGCTTGCAGATCCTGGCCTGGCTGGATCCGGGCCGCCTGTTTACCCTGGTGCGGGAGCATTGGGAAGAGGCTGGCGGCTTCGCCACCACGGTGCTGGGTTATGTCTCGCGCTCGGGCTTCGCGGTGCTCGGCATGATCGCCAACATCGTGCTGTTGCCGGTGCTGACGTTCTTCTTTTTGCGCGACTGGGACTTGCTGGTGGATCGCATCGGCGCGCTGGTGCCGCGCGATCATTTCACCGTCGTGCGCAAGCTGGCGATGGAATCGGACGCGGTGCTCGGGGGCTTCCTGCGCGGGCAATTGCTGGTGATGCTGATACTGGGCGTGCTGTACGGCGTCGGGCTGTGGGCAGTCGGCCTGGACTTGGGCATCCTGATCGGCGTGATCGGTGGCCTGCTGACCTTTGTTCCCTACTTGGGCCCGGCGACGGTCATCGTGCTCGGCAGCATTGCGGCCCTGGTGCAGTTCGGCGACTGGCAACACCTGGCCGGCGTCGCCGTGGTCTTCACGATCGGTCAGGTAATCGAAAGCTACTGGCTGACCCCGAAGCTGGTGGGTGATCGCATCGGCCTGCATCCGATGGCGGTGATTTTCTCGGTGCTTGCTGGTGGGCAACTATTCGGTTTCCTCGGCATGTTGCTGGCGTTGCCGGTCGCCGCAGTGGCGAACGTGCTGCTGCGTTATGCGCATGAGCGCTATACCCACAGCCGGCTGTACGCAGGCCAGCAGCCCGCGATCCTGTTGCAGGATGGCGCGGCCCGCGTTTCCCCCGCCGGGTTGAGCGACACCGAAACCCCAGCGGCCTGAGATGGCGCCAAGCCAGCCACTGGTGCCGCAATTGCCGCTGGCGCTGCGCTTTCCTCCCGAGCAACGCCTGCCGAACTACCTCGGCGCAGCAAGCGGCGTGATCGAGCGTTTGCAGGTATTGGCAGAGGGTGGCATCTCCGATGCCCTGTACCTGCAAGGCGGCAATGGCAGCGGCAAGACCCATCTGCTGCTTGGGACCTGCGCCGCGGCCGAAGCCGTGGGCCGGCGCCCGCGGTATCTGTCGCTTGCACGCGTGCGCGGACATGCGCGCGATGCATTCGAAGGGCTTGAACACGCAGACCTGGTTGCGCTGGACGACCTGGAGGCGATGAGCAGCATGCATGACGACGAAGTCGCCCTGTTCGACCTGCACAACCGCCTGCGCGATGCGGGCGTGGGACTACTTTATGCGGCGATCTCGGCGCCCGCCCTGTTGCAGGTGGCGCTCCCGGACCTGCGCTCGCGGTTGGCCCAATGCACCCTAGTGCCCTTGCGTGCGCTGGACGATGCCGGCCGCGCAGCCGTGCTGCGCCAGCGTGCCGCATCCCGCGGACTTGCCTTCGATGACGCTGCGCTGGATTGGCTGCTGACCCGTTGCAGCCGCGACCTGTCCGACCTGGCCGCGATGTTCGACCGGATCGATCAGGCCTCACTGGCAGCGCAACGGCGAATTACTGTTCCCTTCCTGCGTCAGGTGCTGGACACCGCCTGAGACTCGGTTCCAAGTGTTTCGTCCAGCAGCTGCAAGCGTGCGGGCGTGCCGACATCGGTCCAACGCCCGCGATGATGGGAGCCGGTCACCGCTCCACGCGCCATGGCTGCGCGCAGCAAGGGGGTGAGCTTGAAGCGCGGCGGTGTCAGCTCGGTGCCGGCTACCTCCCCGACGATCGTGCGCCAGTCCGCCAACAATGATGCGCGATACACGCCAATCCCCGAGAACGTCAGGCGGCTTTCGCCATCGGAATGCAGCTGGCCATCGCCGCCCAGCGCGAAATCGCCGCGCGGATTGTGCTCGGGATTGTCGACCAGCAACAGATGCGCGTCGCCATCGGGTTGGCTTGGCAGGCAAGCGAAATCCGCATCGCACCAGACGTCGCCATTGACCGCGATGAACGGGGTGTCGCCCAGCCATTGCAAGGCATTGCGCATGCCGCCGCCGGTTTCCAGCGGCGTGGGGCCTTCATACGCATAGTGGATGCGCAAGCCCCATCGGGAACCATCGCCCAGTACTTGTGGGAATTGGTCTGCCAGCCATGAGGTATTGACCACGACATCATCGACGCCGATCGCCGCGAG
>JBDSIA010000221.1:0-3439 GCA_039918175.1 Thermomonas sp. | reverse complement strand
CGAACATCCCCAGTCGCAGCGTGGCAACCACGACGGCCAATACATTGAGGACCAATCCCGCCTTGGCGCGACCGCGGTGGCCGGGACGACTGAGCGCAATCCCGATCGCGGCGATGATCGCGCCGATGGCGGCGAAGGGGATCAGCAGCCAGTTGGTGATGCCGATCACCGGGATCAAGGCGACGATCATCCAGAACATGGCCACGATGCCCCACAGCACGCTGATCAATCCCATCGCCGACGCTCCTTGTTGAATGTGCTGTGGATATGCCGCCAGTGCCCGCCATTTGCAAGCGCTGTGCTCAGCCTGCGCGACGTCAGTCCCGCGCGACGCCGTGCACGCCGTCGATTTCCAGCGCAAGATCGCGCCGACAGATCGCCGCATGCAGCAGCAGGCGTGGCACGTCTGGGCCAAGCCGGGCCTCGAGCGCTTCAGCGACCAAGGGCAGGTCCGCGCGCTCCCGCACGTAGACCTTGAGACGCGAACTTGCATCGAATGTCGGAGGCAACTGGGGTTGACGCTGGCGCGCCTCGTTGATGAGTGCATCGAAATTGGCGAACGTCTCGCCCAGCTGGTCCAGCAACAACCCCGCGTGACGGGTGGCATGACCCACGACGCTGGCGGTGCCGGACAACAAAAGTGGCGACTGGCCATGGGTCGGGGGCAGCATGGCCCGCGCAAAACTGGGTGGCTGCGGACCGTATTGGCGCGGGTAGCGCCACGCCTGGATCTGGCGCGGGTTCTCCAGCGGCGTGCCAGGGGCGCGTGCGGCAAGCCAGTAAACCTGCAGGATGCGCGCATCGTCGCAGCGACCGATTGCGGTGGCCGCAGGCAGGCGGGTCGGGTCGAAATCGCCAAGCCCACGCGCGCGGCCGATGCAGAACTGGCGATAACGCTCGATGTCGCCGTCCCCTTGGGTGATGGCGTCCAGGTAATTCCAGATGCGCAGCAGGTGCGGAGTATCGGCAGCGCCCAGGAATGCGGTCATCCGCGCATAGGCGTGGGTGGCGGCGCCGACAATGCCGGTCGGGTCGGTGGCGCTGGCATGGTGGCTCTCATCCACTTCGATGGCGCCAAACGTGAGCTGGCCGTCGCTGGCCCAGGCCAAGCCGTCGTCGCGGCCACTGCGCACCGGACCGCAGCCGCGCCAGACCTCGCACGCGCCGCTGTCGTGATGGTGGGGCTCCAGCGGCACCCGCAGGTAGCGTGGGTCGTCCAGTTGCGCCGTCGCGCTGCAGCCGAAGCCGAAGACCGCCAGCACATGGTCGTCTGCGAGCAATCCGGCAGGGTCCATGGTGTGGGTGTAATCCACCGCGAGACGCGCCTGCGATGTCTGCAAGGACTGCGCTGCTGCACTCATGCGCGCGGCTCGCCGCGCCTGACCAAGCGTGCATGGCGCGCTTGCCGGGTGTCGATCTGCGGACGGGTGGGCATGGATGGCGCTGCGGCAATCATCGGTGTTTGCGGGCTGGCTTTGGGCAGGGCGGGGAAGATGGCTGGCATGGTCGGTCCGCCATGATAGCGGGGACGTCGGTTTCCGACGATCAAGCCCACCCATCTGGTTTACCCTGTGCTCCATTCACTGACACGACGGATGTGCTGATGTCACCGCAAACCGATGCCGAACACGAACTGGCCGAGCTCCTGGTGGAAAGCCTGAACCTGGAGGACGTCGCCGCCGGCGAAATCGATCCGGAGGCTCCCTTGTTCAATACCGGCCTGGGCCTGGACTCGATCGACGCCTTGGAACTGTCGCTGGCGATCAGCAAGCGCTACGGCTTCCAGCTGCGTTCCGACAATGAGGAAAACCAGCGCATCTTCGCCTCGCTGCGCGCGCTGTCGGCGCATGTCCAAAAACAAAAGTCCGCCTGAAGGCGCTTCCGTCGCGCCGCACCGCCGCTCAGCTTTGGTGACGACAGTGCGGGTGATGTTGGCGCTGCTATACCCGCTGCTGGCGCACATGGCCGCGGTCCATGGCGATCACCGGCTGGCGGCACTGGCGCTTGGCGACCTCCTGTTGGTCCTGCTATTGGACGGCGTGTTGGCGGGGCGGGCACGGCCCGTGTTGCTGTTGCTGCTGGGCATTCCCGGCGTGGTGGTGCTGTCGCGCACCGCAGCGGTCATGTTGCCGTTGCTGCTAATGCCTGCACTTCTGCTCGCCACCGCTGGGCTGGGATTCGCACGCACGCTGCGTGCGGGGCGCACGCCATTGATCGCAAGCATCGTGGAGGTGCTGGAAGGCGATGATGCGGCCAACCTGCCGGCGTCATTGCGACGCTATACGCGGGGCCTGACCCTTGCATGGGCTGTATTGCTGGGCAGCCTTGCTCTAGTCAACCTGGTGTTGGCGCTGTGCGCCGTGCCCGGCGGGGTGCTGGGCAGCATCGGCATCGCGCCCCCGCTGATGGTCAGCAATACCCAGTGGTCGTGGTTCGCCAATGGGTTCAACTACGGCATCGTGGCGCTGTTCTTCGTGGCCGAATACGTCTACCGGCGGCGGTGCTTTCCCGAACGCAGTCACGGCTTCCGCCATTTCGCCACCCGGCTGGCGCGAATGGGGCCGTCGTTCTGGCGCAGGGCGCTGCATTGAACGCGCCTGCCCCAACAGATGCGGGTGTATCAATCCACGTGCATGACTTCTGCATCGCACCCGATCATCCCGCACTGCCCGGACATTTTCCGGGCAATCCGGTGGTGCCGGGCGTGCTCCTGCTTGAGCAGGTGCTGTCCCTGCTGGAGGCGGTCCACGGGCCGCTGGCGTCGCTGCGCCTGCCACAAGTCAAATTTCTGCAACCGCTGCTGCCGGGACAGGCGGCACGGGTCGAGCTGACCCTGCGAGGTCCGAACAGCTGGCGTTTCCGGGTCATGCGCGGCGACGCGGTGCTGGCCACCGGCGACATCGCCGCCTCCGGGATTGCCGCATGAGCGGGTCATGGAAGCAGCGCCCCGAGGGCGGTGGACTGTTCGCGATCGGGCTGATATGCGGCATTGCCCGCCATGGCGGGCGCGGCGTGGCCCGCTTGCTGTTGCATCCGATCACCCTGTATTTCCTGCTACGGCGCGCACCCGAGCGCGAGGCATCGCGGGCATGGCTGGGCCAGGCGCTGGGGCGGCCCGCAACCCTTTGGCAGGTCGCCAGGCACATCCACACCTTCGCGGCCACCATCCTGGATCGCGTGTTCCTGCTGTCGGGCCACCTTAAACGGTTCGATATCCGCGTGAAGGGTGCGCAGGAGCTCTTCGCCACGCTTGCCAGCGGCCAGGGCTTGCTGCTATTCGGCTCTCACCTGGGCAGCTTCGAAGTGCTGCGAGTGCTGTCGCGCGAGCGCCCGGACATCAAGGTGCGGGTGGTCCTGGACATCGGTCACAACCCGGCGATGAGCCAGTTGCTGGATGCGCTGAACCCCGAGATCGCGGCGACCGTGATCGATGCCGGGC
>JBDSIA010000220.1:0-1574 GCA_039918175.1 Thermomonas sp. | reverse complement strand
GCACCATGTGGCCCGTCTGGGCGGCCTTGATCGCAATCTCGGCGGTTTCCAGGTCGCGGATCTCGCCGACCATGATCACGTCCGGATCCTGGCGCAGGAACGAGCGCAACGCGGTGGCGAAGGTCATGCCGCGCTTGACGTTCATCTGCACCTGGTTGATGCCGTTGACCCGGATCTCGACCGGATCCTCGACCGTGGAAATGTTGCGTTGTTCATCGTTGAGCAGGTTCAGCGCGGTATACAACGACACGGTCTTGCCCGAGCCGGTCGGGCCGGTGACCAGCACCATGCCGTAGGGCTTGAGCACCGCCTCCTGGAACAGCTGCTTCTGTGCTTCCTCATAGCCGAGCTTGTCGATGCCGAGCTTGGCGGCGCCGCCATCGAGGATACGCAGCACCACCTTCTCGCCGAACAGGGTCGGCAGGGTGCTGACACGGAAGTCGATCTGCTTGGTCTTGCTCAGGTTGAGCTTGATGCGGCCATCCTGGGGGACGCGCTTCTCGGCGATGTCCAGCTGCGCCATGACCTTGATGCGGGCGGCGATGCGCTGATGCATCTTGACGGGTACGCGGCGTGCAGTCTTGAGGATGCCGTCGATCCGGAAGCGGACGCGGTAATCGGTCTCGTAAGGCTCGAAATGGATGTCGGATGCCCCCTTGCGGATTGCGTCGACCAGCGCCTTGTTGATGAACTTGACCACAGGGGTGTCATCGCCCCTGGCGTCGATGCCCGAATCGTTGGCAAGATCATCATCGCCGCCACTGACTTCCAGGTTCTCCAGTCCATCGGTGTCGTCGCTGGCTTCGGCCATGGTCTCGGCGGCTTCCAGCCACAGGTCCAGGCAACGCCGGATGCGTTCGGCATCCACCAGGATCGGTTCTACCGCCAGGTTCGTGTGGAACTTGATCTCTTCCAGCGCGCGGTTGTCGGTGGGGTCGGCGATGCCCACGTACAGACGGCCGCCACGCTTGTAGAGTGGCAGCACCTGGTGCTTGCGCAGCAACTCTTCCTTGACCAAGGCGACCGCAGATTGCGCCGGATCAACTGCCAGCGGATCCACCAACGGCATGCCGAATTCCAGCGAATATGCTGCCGCCAGCGCGGGCGGCGGCACCAGCTTCTTGTCGGCGATAAAGGTCGCCAGCGGCACCTTCTCACTGGTTGCCGCATCCATCGCGCGGCGGGCGGCGTCCTCTTCCATGGCACCGTCCAGCACCAGGCGCCGGGCGATGCCGGTAATCCCCATCAGGTTGGCGGTAGCAGCCGTCGCCATTGCAATGCCTCGGTCAAGTTCCCCACCCGGACTTTACCGCAATCGCACCGACAGGCGAACGTAGCCAAGTCTCCCTCCGCTCGCCTCCTGTAGGAGAACGCCTTGCGCGCAGTTGCGGTCCCCGAATGGCGTGCAAGGCTTGCCCCATCCATTACCGCCCCATTCCACGCTACCCTTCATCACATGGGCAGCCCATCACCGACCACCAGCGTCATCCTGCCAGCCAAGAACGAGGCAGATGGACTCAAGCGCACCTTGCCTGCGCTGCGTACTCTGTTTCCCGATGCCCAAGTTATCGTGG
>JBDSIA010000219.1:0-11958 GCA_039918175.1 Thermomonas sp. | reverse complement strand
GCTTGGCGCGGATGAAGTCCTTCACGTCCGGATGGCTGACATCGAACGTGCCCATCTGCGCGCCGCGGCGGCCACCGGCCGAGGACACGGTGAAACACATCTTGTCGTAGATATCCATGAACGACATGGGGCCGGACGTGTACGCGCCAGCGCCGGCAACGAACGCACCGCGCGGACGCAATGTGCTGAACTCGTAACCGATGCCGCAGCCGGCTTTCAACGTGAGGCCGGCCTCATGGACCTTGTCCAGGATGCCGTCCATCGAGTCGGTAATCGTGCCGGACACGGTGCAGTTGATCGTGCTGGTGGCCGGCTTGTGTTCCTGCGCGCCGGCATTGGAGGTGATGCGGCCTGCGGGAATCGCCCCGCGGCGCAGCGCCCAGGTGAAGCGCTCCATCCAGTACTGCTGCAACTCGACGGTCGGCTCGGCTTCGGCCAGCGCCTTGGCCACGCGCTTGTAGGTGCCGTCGATGTCGGCATCCAGCGGCGCGCCCTGCTTGGTCTTCAGGCGGTATTTCTTGTCCCAGATGTCCAGTGATGCTGGCTGCATCGGGATCTCATTCTTTGCGTCGGTTGTCACCGCCTGCAACCTCACCGTACTCATGCGTGGCCCTGCTCCTGTCTTTTGTAGACGCGGCGATGTCGCGTCCGTGCGTCCATGTCCTGCCGCCGCGGGGGCGGCGACGTAGCCGCGCGCGTGTTGCGCCCGGCGACTCGTGTTGTGTGTGGCGTTGCCGCCGTTACCTGCCGCATCGCTGCGCCGCTCCCCAACGGTCGCTGACGATTCCAAACCTTGCAGAAATCACAATGCTTGGGCCTGTCCAGCGAATCAAACCACAAGATGTAGTGGCAAGACCGGATCGACCTTAGCCAGCGCCCGGGGCGAAGTCAACGCCAAAATATGCCGGAGGAAGGCTTGAAATCCGATCATGACCGTCGACACGTGCGTCGGGCTTGGGTTTCACCGAAGATTCAAGCAGCGCGGGCGACAGTGTGAATACGCGTCGCCCGGCGCGGACCCCCGTTTGACCCGGAGTCATTCCGCAATGCAGCATGAAGCGTCCGAGACCAAGCCTGCCAAGGCCGTACCTTTCACCGCCCGCCGCACCCTGCTCGCGCTGACCGCGGCCGCTGCATTCGGTGGCTTCGCCGCTACCACCCTGACCCAACTGGTCGACACGCCGGCCAGCGCCACACCGGCCGTCGGTGCCGCCACCGTGCCGATGGCCGCGGCACTACCGGCCACGGTCAACGGCATGCCAATGCCGTCGCTCGCGCCAATGCTCAAGCGCGTACTGCCGGCGGTGATCAGCGTGACCAGCAAACAGCGGGTGCGGGTCAACACGCCGTTCGGCGACGATCCGGTATTCCGCCGCATGTTCGGCATTCCGCAGGAGCGCATCGCGCAATCGCTTGGTTCGGGCGTGATCGTCGATGCCAAGCGCGGCCTGGTGCTGACCAACAACCATGTGATCGAGGATGCCGACGAGGTGTCGGTAAACCTGGCCGACGGGCGCACGCTGAAGGCCGAGTTCGTCGGCTCCGACCCGGATACCGATGTCGCCCTGATCCGGATCCCGACGAAGAACCTGAC
Organism: Thermomonas sp.; assembly: GCA_039918175.1. GTDB lineage: Bacteria > Pseudomonadota > Gammaproteobacteria > Xanthomonadales > Xanthomonadaceae > Thermomonas. Next base: position 10,364 of record JBDSIA010000219.1, on the reverse strand, counting down.
CGGCGCTCCGTTGACGGAAATCCCGATCGCCGACAGCAATCGTTTGCAGATCGGCGACTTCGTGGTGGCGGTCGGCAATCCGTTCGGCGTGGGCCAGACCGTGACCTCCGGAATTGTTTCGGCGGTGGGCCGCAACAACCTGCCGGGCGCCGGCTTCCAGAACTTCATCCAGACCGATGCCTCGATCAACCCCGGTAACTCCGGTGGCGCGCTGGTCAACCTCAATGGCGAACTGGTCGGCATCAACACCGCCAGCTTCAACCCGCGCGGCTCGATGGCCGGCAATATCGGCTTGGGCTTCGCGATCCCGTCCAACCTGGCCTCGAGCATCAAGGACCAACTGCTGGCCGGTGGCGTGGTCCGCCGTGGCACCCTGGGCATCGATACCCAGGATCTGGATGCGCGCATCGCCAAGGGCCTGGGCCTGAGTGAGACCCGTGGCGCGGTGGTGACCCGCGTCTATCCGGGTTCGGCCGGTGCGGCAGCCGGGCTCAAGGTCGGCGACGTGATCCTGGCCGCGAATGGCCAGACGGTCGACAACGCCGAGGCCCTGCGCAATTTCCAGGGCCTGCAGGCGGTCGATGCGCGGGTGGCGCTGGACGTGCGCCGCGATGGCAAGTCCCTGCAGTTGAGCACCGGCCTACGTGAAGCGCCAAAGGCGGTGCAAGGCGTGCAACTGGATCCGCGTCTTGAGGGCGCCAGCTTTGCCGAGCTGCCCGAATCATTGCGCCGGCAAGGGCTGAGCGGCGTGCTGGTGGAAGCCGTGGCACGAGGCAGCCGGGCGGCCCAGAACGGGTTGCAGAAGGGTGACGTGGTGCTAGCGTCGAATACCGGGCAGTTCAGTGACCTGAGTGGCTTGCGCGCCGCGTTTGCCGCAACCCCCGATGCCGCCAATGGGCTGATCCTGCGCGTACTGCGCGGCCGCGCCAGCGGCGACTTGCCGATGCGGTGACCGCCGATCCTCAATACGCCTTTACTCGTCACACGCGATGACGGGCGCGTCACACCGGCAATGCCACGCTTCCACCTTCCGTCCCATACGTTCAGAGGATCATCGAGATGAGTACGAATACCGAAGCGGTCAAGAGCAACCTCGGCGAAGCCGGTACCCACCTGAAGCAAGCGGCAGTTGCCGCCGGGGACGCGCTGAAAGGGGCGGCCAGCGTTGCCGGCGATGAAATGCGGCTTGGCAAGGCACAAATGAAATCCGAACTGGCGGATGGCGCATTGGCCAGCCTGAGCGCGGCCGAACATCTGGGTGGAGCCACCGGCGAGCAGGTCGATATGCTGATGGAGAAGGGTCGCGATCTGGTCGACAGCGCTGCGGAGCTGATCCGCGAGCGCCCACTGGCCGCGTTCGGCGTTGCCTTCGCCGCCGGCTGGATCATTTCCAAGCTCGGTCGCAGCGACAAGTAAGTCGCCGCGATGAGCGACGGCCAGGACACGCCACCGCCTGCCTACAACCCTGGGCCGGCGCCCCATCCGCCACCGGCCCAGGGCACCGCTGACGCGGCGCCCGATCTCGCCGAGACGCTGCGCGAATTCAGCGCGAGCGGACGCGCGGGATGGAAGGCGGCCAACGATGCCGCCAAGGCACTTCGAATCCTGGTGGCCGCGGATGTCTCCTTGGCGCGCAGCGCGTTCGGCCGCACCTTGGCCCTGACTGGGGTCGCGATCGCGTTCGGCGCGTCGGCCTGGCTGCTGTTGATGGCCACCATGATCGTGGCCCTCAGCCGGGGCGCGGGGTGGCCATGGTGGGTGTCGATGCTGCTGGCAGCGGTTCTGAGCCTTGCGGTGACCGTGTTCGCGGGATGGGGTGCATCGCGCTACTTCGAACACACGCGCATGCAGGCCACGCGGCGCCAGTTCGCGCGGCTGGGGATGGGTGAACTGGCCGACTTCATGCCCGACGCCGACAGCCATGAGACCAGCGAGAACGCAGCAGAGCGCGTCGCCGATGCGAGCAGCGCGGCACCGGTCAAGAAAGGCCTGGGCGTGGACGTGACCCCACCATGAGCCCGCCGCCATGAGTTTTGAAGAATTGATCCAGAAGGTGAAGCAGGCCGAAGACGCGCTTGAGGTGAGCGAGCGGCGCACGTCAGCGCGCTGGAAGGAACTGAAACTTGTCTGGAAGGAAGGCTGGACGCCTGGCCGGATCGTGATTGCCGGTCTGGCCTCCGGGTTCTTGGTTGGCCGCTCGAAACCGTTGCGGATCGCCAGCGGTGGTGGTGTGCTCAACCTGATCACGGCGCTCAGTGGCTTGATGGCTAGCGGTAGCGCCCATGTTGCCGCCGAGGAAGCGGGGCAAGCGGCGGATGCGGCGATTGCCAGCGCGCCTGATGTCGCCGTTTCGCAAGTCGTAGCTGCGCCAGCGATGCGTCCTTTGGAGCCATTCGACGTATGAGTATCATCCCGTGAACACCGGCATCGATGCGCCGCTGCCACCACCGACTGCGGATGTCTCGGTGGACACCCGCCCGCGTGCGCCGTTCGCCCTGGTGGTGCTGGCCGTGCTCGCGGTCGGCTTCACCCTTTGGGCGGCGCAGGATTTGCTGCTGCCGGTATTGCTGGCGATGTTCTTCGCCCTGCTTGGCAATCCGATCCTGCGCGTGTTGAAGCGAGTGTACATCCCGCGTTTTATGGCCGCCCTGATCGTGTTGGCTGCCTGGATCACGCTTGCCGTCGTGCTCGGACAACAGCTGGTGCAGCCCGCAGGTCAGTGGATCAGCGAGGCGCCTCATCAACTGCGCAAGCTGACCCCCAAGCTGCAGGCGATGGCAAAACCCGTGCAGGAGGCGAACAAGGCCGCCGAGAATATCGCCCGCGCCGCCGGTGGTGAGAGCACCAACAAACCTGTGCAGGTCGTCAAGACCGAGGTCAACGATCCCTACAAATCACTCACGGCGACGCCGAAGGCGATTGCCGCGGTGTTGGCGGTGGTGCTGCTGACATTTTTCTTTATGGTCTATGGGCAATCGCTGCAGCGCGGTGCGATCGCGCTGTTACCGGACTGGCAGCAAAAAAAGGTGACGGTCGAAATCCTAAAGACGATCGAAACTGAAATTAGTCGCTATGTGCTCACCATCAGCGTGATCAACGCGGTGGTCGGCCTGGTGTTCGCCAGCTGCCTGTACTTTTTCCTGCACGTGCCGCTGGATGAAGCCTTGCTTTGGGGAACAATGGCCGTGATCCTCAATTTCGCGCCCTTCGTGGGTCCACTCATCGGTATCGTGGTGATGCTGCTGATGGGCTTCGCCACCCACGAGGTGCTATTGCAGGCACTTGCGCCCGCCGCGATTTACCTCGGCCTGCACGCGCTGGAAGGCCAAATCATTACCCCCATCGTGCTCGGCAAACGGATGGCGATCTCGCCATTGGTGCTGATCCTGGCGCTGATGGTGTTCGGCTGGCTGTGGGGCATCATCGGCTTGCTGCTGGCGGTGCCGCTACTGGTTTGCGTCAAGATCGTGCTGACCCGGATCGACGGGATGGACGGCTGGGCCCGGCTGCTGGAGTGATGCCCGCTAGAATGGCGGCATGCGCTTTCCGATCCGCGCCATCAGCCTGGACCTCGACGACACCCTGTGGCCGTTCGCCCCGATCGGCGCACGCATCGAGCAAGCCCTGCACGCCTGGTTCGTCGAGCACAGCCCGCGCACCGCCGAACGCTTCCCGATCACCGAGATGCGAGCCCTTCGGGAACGCGTGCATGCCGCGTTCCCGCAGCACGAACACGATCTGGGCCTGCTGCGGCGGTTGACCATCGAACGCGCATTGCAGGATTCCGGAGACGATCCGGCGCTGGCCAGCGCGGCGTATGCGATCTTCTTCCGCGAGCGCAACCGCGTCGATTTCTATCTGGATGCGCGCGCGGGCCTTGCACGCCTCGCCGCGTGCTTGCCGGTGGCGGCGCTGACCAATGGCAACGCCGACCTTGCCGCGATCGGGATCGCCTCGCACTTCCGCTTCCAGCTGGGCGCGCGCGAATTCGGATCGGCGAAACCCGACCCTGCGCTGTTCCTGGAAAGCTGCCGGCGCCTTGGCGTGGCGCCGGATGAGGTATTGCACGTCGGTGATGATCCGTACATGGACGTCGCCGGCGCCGCGCATGCCGGATTGCGCAGTTGCTGGATCGACCGTGGCGACCATACCTGGCCATCGGAATTGCCGCGCGCCGATATCGAATTCACCACCCTGACCGCGCTGGCCGATTGGCTGGATGCGGTGCCGCCGCCCAATACCCACGAGGATCTCGCATGACGTTGCCGATTGGTTTTGCCACCACTGGCGAGGTCGCTGCACCGAGACCGCTGCATATTGTCCAACGCGATGGCCTTGCGGGATGGCTCGCTGCGCAACCTGCCGCGACACAAGCGTGGCTTGAAGCGCAACAATTCGATGCCAGCGCGGGCAGCGTGATGAGTTGGCCGGATACCGATGGCGGCATCGCCGGCGCGGCGATCGGCATCGGGGATCCGCTGGACCCGCTGTCGTATGCGCACGCGCCGCTGGCGCTGCCGGCCGGCGATTGGGCAGTGGCTGGGGAATTGGGTGCCGACGCGCGCAACGCGCTGCAACTGGGTTGGGGCCTGGGCTGTTATCGCTTCACCCGATATAAGACCGCGCCGCGCATGCCGGCTCGACTTGTCGGTGAATTCGACGCAGGCTGCTTCGACATACTCGCCGCCTGCGCACGCGTGCGCGACCTGGTCAACACCCCGACTGAGCACATGGGCCCGGACGAACTGGAAGCGATCTCACGCGAGATTGCCGCGACGCATGGCGCCGACATCGAGGTTATCGCCGGCGACGATCTGCTGGTGCAGAACTATCCGGCAATCCACGCGGTCGGCCGCGCCTCGCATCGCGCACCACGGCTGATCGAATTGTCCTGGGGCGACGCGTCGCTTCCGCACATCGCTATCGTTGGCAAGGGCGTGTGCTTCGACACCGGTGGGCTGGACATCAAGTCCGCCACTGGCATGCGCAACATGAAGAAGGACATGGGCGGCGCCGCGCACGCGATCGCGCTGGCCGAATTGATCATGGCGCGCAAATTGCCGGTGCGCTTCACGCTGCTGGTGCCCGCGGTCGAAAATTCGATTGGCCCCAACGCATTCCGTCCCGGCGAAGTCATCGCCACACGCAAAGGCGTCAGTGTGGAAATCGACAACACCGATGCCGAAGGTCGGGTCGTGCTGTGCGATGCGCTGGCCCGCGCCGGTGAATTGCAACCCGACCTTGTGCTGGACTTCGCAACCTTGACCGGTGCCGCGCGGGTCGCACTCGGCCCCGACTTGCCGGCGCTGTACAGCAATGACGATGCGCTGGCGGAGGCTTGGCGGGTCGCCAGCGATAGCACCCGCGACCCGCTATGGCGGATGCCGCTATGGCGCCCCTACCTGCGCTACCTGACCAGCGGCATTGCCGACCTCGCCAACAGCAGCAACACGACCATGGGCGGCAGCATTACCGCAGCGCTGTACCTGGAACGCTTCGTGCCCGCAGGCCAGGCATGGGGTCATGTCGATGTGTATTCCTGGAACGACAGCGACCGCCCCGGCAAGCCGGCCGGCGGTGAGGCGCAGGGATTGCGCGCGACCTTCGCGATGTTGCAAGCACGCTACCCCGGCTGACACGCGCGATTCGCGCAACAATTGGCTTGCCTGCCTTGCTGGTCTCTCAATGGCTGGTGGCGACTTCCACACGGTTGCGGCCTGCGCGCTTGGCCCGATACAGCGCCTCGTCTGCGACTTGGATCAAGCCTTCCGGAGTGTTGCCGTGCCCGGGGTAGCCGGCAACGCCGATCGACACCGTGACCTGTGGCAGCACCTTGCCCAAGTGCGGGACCCGCATCGTTTCCACCGCTGCGCGGATCGCCTCCGCGCGCGCCTGCGCAGAGGCCAGGCTGGCATCCGGAAGGATCAGGGTGAACTCCTCGCCGCCATAGCGGCAGGCGATGTCCTCGGGCCGGCTCATTGCCTGCAGCAACTGGCCGAAGTGTGCGAGTACCGCGTCGCCGCCTGCATGGCCGTGCGAGTCGTTGAATGATTTGAAGTGGTCGATGTCGAACATCAGCAGCGACAGTGGCAGGTCGCGGCGCATGCAACGGTTGAGTTCACGGGTGGCGGATTCCTCCAGGTAGCGACGATTGAACAGGCCCGACAACGGATCGCGAATCGATTGCTGGCGCAAACGCTCCTGCAACGACAGGTTGGCCAGCGCCATCGACAGCTGCTCGGCGGTCGCCTTGATGATTTCCTGGTGCCCATCCATCGCGTCGCCCATCTCCGACAAGCACAGCAGTCCGAGTTGCTTGCCATGCGCCAACAGCGGCACGCACAAGGTTTTGCCTGTCTCGCCTGCGCCGGCCTCGAAATGCACGCAACGCGCCCCGTCCGTGGAGGAGGCCGCGTGCACTTGGCCGCGCCGCAACGCCCAGCATGCTTCGACCGGCATCATCCCGGGCGCGGCCGTCGAGGACGCGCCCCATGTCACCGCGAGCTCGGCATAGTCCTGCGAATTGCGAATGCGGTACACGCAGCCGGGAACATCCGGCAGCAATTTCTCGAGCAGGCTCCTGGTCAGCTGCAACGCTTCTTCGGGTGCCGCGCAGCTTTGCAGCAGGTTGCCGTATTGATTGAGCGCCTGCAGTTCGGTCCTGGCGCGCTCGACGCTATCCAGCCCGATCCGCAGCTGGTCGTTCGCTTGCCCGGTCTCGGCTTCGGCACGCGCGCGGCGACGGATTTCGCCCAGCAACAGCCAGTACACGACCAGGATCACGACCAGCCCGAGTGGGATCCCGAGCAGGGCAAGCCCACGTAACACGGTGGCGCTGACTTGGGAGGATTGCCCGCGCTTGATCAGCAGTTCACTTTGATCATTATTGAATGCCACTGCCTGCCGGCGAAGCGCGGCAGAGGCTTCCAGCACGCGCTCGTCGATCGCCGCCTGCGCAGCGGGCAAGCCGCCTGTGCGATAGCGCTCCAAGGTTCGCGTGGTCTGTGAAAGCCGCGTTTCGATGCGCGCCCAGAACGCCCGCGCCTGGGCCTGTTGCTCAGGACTGTCCGCCACCAATGCAAATAGATGATCGCGCATCTGCGGCAAGGCCGCGGTGGCATTGCGATAGTCGGACAGGTAGGCGGGATTGGCCGTCAACAGGTAACCGCGCTGGGTGGCTTCGGCGTCGCGCAGGCGGGCTTCCAGCGCTTCGACCGCGGCGATGACCTCGTGCGTATGCGCAACCTGCTTGGCATCGCTGATCAGGCGTTGTGCGCCCAACACCACGCCGATTCCGATCGCGACAAAAATGCACGCGGCGGCGAGCAAGCCGATCTGGGTACGCTGGCGAATATTGGTACTCATCTGCGAACAGCCACATCCGATTTTGGCGCTTCAGCACCATTAGTGATTCACAACAGTCAAGCAATTATTGTGCCAAAGACTGCGTCAATGCAGATTCACAGCCAGCCCTGCTGTCGCGCCAGCCGGTAAGCCTCGATCCGGTTGCCGACGCCGAGCTTGCCGATTGCCTCGGACAGGTAATTACGCACCGTACCCTGCGAAAGATTCAGCTGGATTGCAATGTCCCCGGACGACATCCCCTCGCCGGCCAGTCGCAGCACTTGGCGCTCTCGGTCGGTGAGCGGGTCGGCCTTGCCCCAGGCATCCAGCGCCAAGTGCGGATCAATCACGCGACCGCCTTTATGCACCTTGCGCAGCGCTTCGGCCAAGTCTTCGGCCGGTGCATCCTTGAGCAAGTAGCCGCAGACGCCGGCGTCCAAGGCGCGACGCAGGAAGCCGGCGCGACCGAACGTGGTCACGATCACCACCTTGATCGGCAGTTGATGGCGCTGGATGCGTTGCGCCAGTTCCAGTCCGGACAGCCCGGGCATTTCGATGTCGGTCACCAACAGGTCTGGCTTGAGTCGCTGCAGATCGCGCCACGCCGCTTCGCCATCGGCGGCGGCGCCCACCACGTCTAGATCCTGTTCCAGTCCCAGCAATGCCGACAGCGCGCCGCGAACCATCGCCTGGTCTTCGGCCAGCAGGACGCGGATCGGATCCGTCACGCCGGCGAGCCTGCGCCACCGAAACCAGACAGCTGCGACAGTCCCTCGGTGGCTTGACCTGCGTCCTCGGGGTCGATGCCCTCATGCTCGACATCCTTGATCGGCACCCGCACCAACAGGCGGGTTCCGCCACCGCGTGGCGATGTGATGCTGAGGGTGCCGCCGAGTTCGCGCACCCGGTCGCGCATGCCGGCAAGACCATTGCCATCGGCATGGATGCCACCACGGCCATCATCGACAATCGTCAGCTGCAGCACGCCCGGTTCGCGCGCGAACAGCATCTGCGCGCGCGACGCCTGTGCGTGCCGGGTGATGTTGGTGGCCGCTTCGCGCAGCACCAGCGCAAGCCCGCACTCGACCGCGGGCGGCAGGTTGCCTGGCGGCGGTGCGTAGTCCAGGTGCACCTGCGAGGACTCCAGCATCAGCCGCACCGAGGCGAGCTCCGCAGCGAGATCGGCCGAGCGGATCCCGGTGACCGCACTACGCACTTCGGCCAACGCGCTGCGCGCCACGCGTTCGGCATCAGCCAGTTCGTGTTGCGATGCCTCAGGGTCGCGCTCCGATAATTTGCGCGCCAGCTCCAGCTTCAGGGTGATCAACGACAAGGTATGGCCGAGCAGGTCGTGCAGGTCGCGCCCGATGCGCTCGCGCTCGGCGGTCGCGGCTAGCCGGCGCACTTCGTGATGGGACAGTCGCAGCGCGGCCTCCATTTCATCGCTGGTCCGCTCGACGCTGACGATGATGCCGATGATCAAGGTCGTCGGCGGCAGCCACACCATCATCTGCCACGGGAAGCCCAGCCACAGGGCATAAGCGACGAATGCCGCATTGAGCGCCAGCAGTTGCGCGATGTAGGTCCGCAGGCGACGCTGGCTTCCGCCGACCCGCAGCATCACGCAGCCGAAGATGAAGTAGGACAGCCCTTCCGGATACCAGCGCAGCAAAGCCACGCACATCGCCACCATCGCCAACGGATACAAGTAGGCATGGCGGCGCGACGCTGTCAGGGTACGCGCGTACAGCAGCAAGAACAGCGGATAGGTTGCCAAGGTGAACCCAGCCCAGCGCCAGCTGAAGCCACCGGTGAACAGTGGTGTGATGAAGATCCATGCCGACCACAGCAGATGGACGAACTGCGCACCCAGCGACCGTTCGATCGCCTTGGCATGCGCCAGCGCCGAATCGGGAGCTGGGGTCATCCAGCGCTGCACTGTTTTTGCAAACTCCATGCGTGGATGCTACTGCGAACGCTCCGTCCGGTCGTTGCACTTAACCATTCCGGCGCAGCCGGCGCACCGCAAGCCACAGGAAGCCGACGGTGAAACAGCCCAACGCCAGAACGTGCTGCAAGATCGGCGCGTGGGTGACGCCGAGCGCATGCAGGGCGATCTGGTCGAGGTGATAGCTGGGCCAAATCGGCGCAATGCGCTGCAGCGTCGCGGGCAGCACCTGCAACGGCACCCACAGGCCGGACAGGAACGACATCGGCAGGTACACCAGGTTGAGCATGCCGGGCGCGCCCTGGCCCTTGATCAGAGTGCCGACCAGCATGCCCAACGCGCAGAACGGCAACACCCCAAGACTGCCGGTGAGCAACAGCGCACAAGCCTGGCCTGTGCTGAGTGATACATGAGCGACGCCAACCGCCAGACCCAGCAGCAGCAGGATGACCACGGCGGCCGCCATCATCGCCATCAGCATCTTGCCCAGCAGATAGGCGGCCGGTGGCATCGGCAGTGCACGCTTGAGGGTCAGCAGGCCGTTGTCGCGCTCCGTCGCCAGTGACACGCCGAAGCCGAACAACCCCGGGCTCATCACCCCGAACGTACCGTAACTCGCCAGCAGGTATGTCGCCATGCCCGGCGCTTGCGCATGCGCCAGTACCACCCCGAACATCAGGTAGAACACCGTCGGAAACAGGATCACCGGAAGCAGGAAACCGGGATTGCGCAGGTAGCGCACGATTTCGCTGCGCGCTTCCTGCACATACGCGTTGAACACGAGCCCGCGTGGCATCGCTTCAATGATTGGGGTGGTCGTCGTGATGTTCATCAGGCGGCTTCCTGCAGTGCGGCATTGCTGCCGTCATGGGCGATGTCGTCGCGGGTGAGTTCGGTGAATGCTTCGGCCAGGCCGGCAGCGCGCACTTCAAGGCCACTGAGCCCGATGTCCTGCGCCAGCAACCGGCGCACCAGCAGTTCGGGATGTTCGGTGGACAGGCACAGACGCCCGCCATCGATGCGTGCCTCGGCCACTTCCGGCCAGGCCTGCAATTCTTCAAGGGTCAGCCGG
>JBDSIA010000218.1:0-6324 GCA_039918175.1 Thermomonas sp. | reverse complement strand
CAGGCTTCGCCACGTCGTCGGCACAAAGCCAGCAGGCCCCCAAGCACCGCCACCGTCAGCGGCAGTTCGTACATGATCTGCAACGAGAACATGAAGAAGTACCAGAACCCGGCCATCGCCCACGCGGTCAATGCCGGCAGGTTCGGGCGCGTGGGATACAGCCGCCGCGCAAGCACGCCGGCCTGCGCGATGGCGACAGTCCCGAGCAACACCATCAGCAGTCGCGGCCAGACGTCGTTGACACCGCCTGCGAACCAGCCGGCATGGATCAGCCACGGCAGCAGCGGCGTCTTGTGCGAATACGGCGCGCCGTTGAACAGCGGCACCAGCCAGCTGCCCCGGTCCCACATTTCCCATGCCACCGCCAGCGTGCGCGTGGAATACAGCGGCACTGGCCCGTGCAGGAAGATCGACAGCAGGGCCAGCGCGCTCCAGGTCAGCAGTGGCGCGCGCAGCGATGTCAGGTTGGGTCGCGTCATCGCGCGCAGGATAAGCCAATGCGTGCACGGCTCGCCGCGTGCGTCACAATCGTCGCTCCACACAAGGCGCGAATTGCATGCCCCAGTCCATCCTGGTCGTCGGTGGTGCCGGTTACATCGGTTCGCACATGGTGCGGACCCTGCAGCACGGCGGCTACCACGTGGCTGTCGCCGACACCCTGGCTGGCGGCAGGCGCGAAGCCGTCGGCACTGCCGAGTTGCATGTCGGCGATATCGGCGATGCCGGCTTCGTCGATCAGGTACTGGCCACCGTGGCCCCAGCGGCAGTGATGCATTTCGCCAGTTTCATCCAGGTCGGCGAGTCGGTCAGCGACCCAGCCAGGTATTACCGCAATAACGTCATGGCGAGCCAAGTGCTCATTGACGGCATGTGCGCGCACGGTGTCAGGGCACTGGTGTTTTCCTCGACTGCCGCCATTTTTGGCAATCCCGACTACGTGCCGATCGACGAGGCGCATCCGAAGCGGCCGATCAATCCCTACGGCCGCAGCAAATTGATGGTCGAGCAGATGCTGGAGGACTACGACCACGCCTACGGGCTGAAGTCGGTCTGCTTGCGTTATTTCAATGCGGCCGGCGCCGATCCGGATGGCGAACTCGGCGAATGCCACGAGCCCGAAACCCACCTGATCCCGCTGATCCTGCAGGTCGCCTCGGGCCGGCGTCCGCATATCGCCGTGTATGGCGACGACTACGCCACACCAGACGGCACCTGCATTCGCGATTACATCCATGTCGAGGACCTGTGCGACGCGCACTTGCTTGCCCTGCGCAGCCTGCTGGCAGGCAGCGGCAGTGCACGCTTCAACCTTGGCAATGGCAGCGGCGCATCGGTACACGAAGTGATCGAGGCGGTGCGCCGCGTCACCGGACATCCGGTGCCGGTGGTGGTCGGTAAGCGTCGTGCAGGCGATCCACCGGCCTTGGTCGCGGATTCGCGTTCGGCCCGCCAGGTGCTGGGCTGGTCGCCTCGCCATGCGGCGCTGGATACGATCATCGAACACGCCTGGGCATGGGAGCGAAAGCACGCCGACTGGGCCTGTTGAACCTGGCAACCGACTAGGTGTTACCTGCAACCAGTTGGAGCAACAGATCCTGGTAAGCCTGATTCATACGGGTACGAGGGCGTGCGATGCGCGAATTCCTGCGCATCGACTTTGGCGAACGGTTCAATGCGGATGCCATTGGCAATCGAGTTCGGGCGGCTTGCCCATGTCCAGCAACACGCGGCGCACTCCACGCGACCAGGCAGGCACCATTTGGACGGGCACGCCTCGCGGCGCACCTCGTTTAGGCGGGCAGGATCGGACACCGCGGATGCAGGGCCAACGCGCTCCAAGCCAGCAACGGCGCGCGCATCGATGTAAGAGTCGGTCGCGTCATCGCACGCTGGATACGACATGGCTACGGCCGCTCTTGTTACGCTCGCCTCCATGCCCACCGATGCCTCCCCACTGCCGTTGTCCGCCATTGTGATCACCTTTAACGAGGCTGATCGCATTGGCCGTTGCCTGGCGTCGCTGGGGGATTTGTGCAGCGAACTGGTCGTGCTGGACTCCGGCTCGACCGACGGCACTGGCGAAGTCGCCGAGGCCTGTGGTGCACGGGTAATGCGGCAACCTTGGCTGGGCTTTGCGGGGCAAAAGAACGCCGCCATCGCCCAAGCCACGCAGCCGTTCGTGCTGTTGCTGGACGCGGACGAGTGGATGGCGCCGGACGGTGCCGAAGCGATCCGCGCGTTGTTCGAGGATGGCAGGGTGGAGCAGGCGGACGTATGGCGACTGCATCGGCGCACGCACTTCCTCGGCACCGCGCTTAATCATGGGGGCTGGGGTCGCGAGCCGGTCGACCGACTGTTCCGACCTGACCTGCGCTACCACCCGGCGCAAGTGCATGAGGCACTGGATCTTGCTGGGCGTCGCGTGAGGCCGCTGGATGCGCGCATTGAGCACGACACTGCACGCAGTGACGCCGAGTACGCCACCAAACTGGAACGCTATGCGCAGTTGTGGGCACAGCAACGCCATGCATCCGGCAGGCGGGCAAGCGCGTGGTCGGCGCCGTTGCATGCCTTGGCTCATTGGCTTAAAAACTATGTACTGCGAGGCGGTTTCATCGATGGCGGGCATGCTCACCGCTACCACGCGCTGCACACGCGTTATGTCCACGACAAATATCGCCTATTGCGCGCGCTCGGCACAGGTTAAGGTCGCCACAGCCGGCAACAACAACCACCTCCGACGATTGGCATTGCCCATGTCGCGCGCGCTCGCTTTGTCAACGCAGACCGGCAACACACTGCCCTCGATCAGCAGCCAGCGCGATGCGGGTTGCTCTCGCTGCCATGCCAGCGCATCCACAAATTGCCCCGCACCATCCCTCTTGAAGCCGAAGGTCGCCGCATCGCGGTCAGCCATCAGCAATTGCTGCTCGCGCCAGCCGACCAAGCCGAGCTGTGCATCTGGTCCGATCGCCCGGCCAACGCGTTGCATCAGTCCGCGCGACGACGAACCATCGTTCAGCAGCGGCGCACCGACCAATGAATACAGCACCCACAGCGTTGTCAGCAATACCAGCAAGGCAAGCTGTGCACGCCGACGACCACACCACAGCATCGCGGCAACGCCGACCCCTCCAATCGCGCTGAACATGAGTGCAAGCGCATGCGCGATGCCGGGGTCGCGGCCGTCCATGAATTTCGATTCGAAGCCGGGCTCGCCGAACAGCATCGCCAGCCCCACGCCGAGTGCGGACAGCGACAGGAGCGCGACGAAGGCAGTCAGCAAGCGCTGCGCGTTGTTTTTTTGCAGAATGCCCGGCAACAGCGGCGCCAGCGCCAGGCACAACATCGGCAATGCCGGCAGGATGTACATGTCGCGCTTGCCGGACGGGATGCTGAAGAACACGAAGACCAGCAGCACCCAGGCCAGCGGTAGCAGGTAACGCGAATCCACGCGCCACAGGCGGCGCCTCCATGCTGGCAGGGCCCATGGCAGCACCAGCATGGTCGGCAGCCATGCGGTCAATGCGACTTCGATGAAATACCAGGGCGGCTGGCCATGGTGCCAGGACTCGGCATAACGAGTCACCGTCTGGCGCAGCAGAATGTCGTCAACATACGCGCGGTAGTCAGCCGAACCATTGCCCAACACCGCGACCAGCATCGGTACCAGCCAAACCCCGCACGCGGCGATGAAGGCCAATGGGCCAAGCCAGAATTTCAAATCGCGGGCATGCAAGCGCATGCCGGGCCAGCCGCGCAGCGAAGCGAATGCCGTCGGCAGCAGCAGCAGTAGCGCGATCACGCCGACGCCTTTGGTAATCGTGCCTAGGCCGGCAGCCGCCCAACCCAACGCCCACATCTTCCAGTCCGGCCCGCGCAACACATGGCGTAGCAGCCCGTAGTTGGCCAAGGTGATCCAGAACACCACCAATGGATCGATCTGCGCCTTCTTCGCTTGCCAGGTGAATTGCAAGGTCAGCAGCAGCGCCCAGCCCGCGTAGACGCCGACGCGACGGGTCCAGTAGCGGGTGCCCAGATCGACCACGCACCACAGCGTGCCCAGCGCCGCCAGCAACGACGGCAGCAAAAACGCCACCCGCCAGTTGCCGAACACGGCGTAAGACACGGCCTGCAACCACATGAACACCGGTGGCTTGTCCGAATACAGTTCGGTGCCGCGCATCGGGAACAACCAGTTGCCGCTTTCGACCATGTGCTTGGCGACAAGTGCGAAGCGCGGTTCGTCGGCCGGCCACGGATCGCGCAGGCCAAGCCCGACGCCCAGGATCAACAGGGCGAACAGCCAAAACAGCCAAGTGTCGCGTTGCGCTTTGGTCATCGTGCGGATCATCGCGCGATCATAGACGGCGGCGGGTTATGCCTTGCTCAGCCGCGCATAGAAAAACCCGTCCATGCCCAACTCACCCGGCAGACGCTGGCGGCCGAAGCCTGTGTCGTGGCCGAAGCCGACATCCAGCGGTTCGAGCAGTGCATCGGGTGTGCGCGCGAGGAACGCCTCGACCTGCGCCGCATTTTCGGCCCGCAGGATTGAGCAGGTCGCGTACAACAGCGTGCCAGCCGGTGCGAGCAGCGGCCACGACGCGTCCAAAAGCCCGGACTGGATCTTGTTCAATGCATCGATATCGGCTTCGCGCCGATGCAGCAGCACATCTGGCTGGCGGCGCACGATGCCGGTCGCGCTGCATGGCGCATCAATCAGGATGGCGTCGAAGGCCGTGCCATCCCACCAGATCCCAGGCTGCGCGGCATCCGCCACTCGTGCATCCGCCTGCAGGCCAAGCCGGTCGAACGTGTCCTGCATCCGGCGCACGCGACGCGGATCGATGTCGAGTGCGGTCAGCCGCAGTGAGCCGTCGCGCTCCAGCAAATGGGCGGTCTTGCCACCGGGCGCGGCGCACGCATCCAGCAGCCGTGCGCCTTGTCCGGGCGACAACGCATCAGCCACGCGCTGGGCGGCAGCGTCCTGTACCGACACCCTGCCGGCATCGAAACCGGGCAGTTCGTGCACGGGCAATGGCGTCGCCAACCGGATTGCATCCATGGCGTCCGGCAAAGCCGAGGCTTCGATGCCAGCATCCTGCAACTGCTGCAGGTAGGCATCCCGGGAGCCATCATGCGGATTGACCCGCAGCCACATCGGTGGCACCTGCGCGCTGGCGGTAAAAATGGCATCGGCATGGCCGGGCCAATCCTGGCGGATGCGTTGGGCCAACCAGGTTGGCCAGTTTGCGGCATCGTCGACAAACGGCAGTCCTTCGCGCTGGGCGCGGCGGAGGATCGCGTTGACCAGACCGGCTTGGTGCGGTCGGCCCAGGGCGCGCGCGGCGTCCACGGTCGCCGCCACCAATGCATGCGCCGGCAAGCCAAGTTCCCACTGCGCGAAACCGACATGTAGCAGGACGCGCAACTCGGCATCGCATGAGCTCAAAGGTTTTTGCAGCCATTGGGCGAGCACCGCATCGAAACGGGCACGCTGGCGCAATGCGGTGAACACGATCGCCTCGACCAGCGCGCGGTCCCGCGTGTCGGCCAGCGTCGGCAATGCTGCGGCCAAGGTCGCTTTCAACGACCGCCCGCGATGCAGTACCGCATCCAGCGCCCGCGTCGCGGCCACGCGCGTGGCGACGCCGGGGTTCATGTGACCGGCGTTCATTGTGCTGGCGTGCGGCGCGCGTTGAGGTAATCGGCGGCGGTGATCAGCTTGCCGCCTTCGCGCTGCAATACGCGAATGCGCAACACACCTTCGCCACACGCCACATCGATGCCGTCGCGGCCCATCCGCACGATTACGCCCGGCGTCGCTGGATGCATCTCGTCCAGCGCCACTGCGCCATGGATACGCAGGCGCTCATCGAACAACTGCGCCTCGGCGACCGGCCACGGATTGAAGGCGCGCACCTTGTCCGCCAGGACCCGTGCAGGCAGGGCCCAATCAAGCTTGCCCTCGGCCTTGTCGAGCTTGTGCGCATAGGTGACGCCCGCCGCTGGCTGCGGCTGGGCGGTCAGCTTGACCCCGGCACGCAGCAGGCCAAGCCCATCGGACAGCACCTGCGCGCCTAGTGCGGCCAAGCGGTCGTGCAAGTGTCCGCCAGTCTCAGCAGAGCCGATGTCCAGCGATTGCGAGAGCAGCACGGCGCCGGTATCCAGGCCTTTTTCCATCTGCATCAGGCACACGCCAGTAAGCGTGTCTCCGGCTTCGATCGCGCGCTGGATCGGCGCCGCGCCGCGCCAGCGGGGCAGCAGCGACGCATGCACGTTCCAGCAACCATCGGCCGGGATGTCGAGCACCGACTGCGGCAG
>JBDSIA010000217.1:0-2035 GCA_039918175.1 Thermomonas sp. | reverse complement strand
TTCAACATGCGCCCGGACCTGGTGGCGACCGACAACTTCCGCAATCCGCGCGAGTACCTGAAACGCCTGTACTTCGATTCCTGGGTCGCGGATGACGCAGCGCTGCGTTACCTGCTGGAAGTCTGCGGCACCGACCGGGTGATGATGGGCACCGACTATCCGTTCCCGCTCGGCGAACAGTCCCCGGGCGAAGGCATCGAGCGCCTGCAACTGGATGACGTCAAGCGCGCACGGCTGTATCACGGCACCGCGCTGGAATGGCTGGGCCTGCCCGTTTCGAGGTTTGCATGACGGATTTGTTTACCGACGACTACGCGAACGCGCAAGACGCCGACGATCCGCTGCGTCTTTTCCGCAACGAATTCCACTTGCCGCAGCACGACAGCCGCGACCAGGCCTACTTCGTCGGCAATTCGCTTGGCTTGCAGCCGAAGGGCGCACGCGCACATGTCGAGGAAGTACTCGACAAGTGGGCCAACGAAGCAGTGGAGGGCCACTTCACCGGCAGCGCGCAGTGGATGCCATACCACGAGCTGGTGCGCGAACCACTGGCGCAGGTTGTCGGTGCGCAGCCACACGAAGTCGTGGCGATGAATTCGCTGACCGCCAACCTGCACCTGATGATGGTCAGCTTCTATCAGCCCACCAGCGAGCGCAGTGGGATCCTGATTGAGGCCGGCAGCTTTCCGTCCGACCGCTATGCGGTGGAATCGCAGCTCACGTATCGCGGCCTTTCGCCCGAATCGACCTTGATCGAAGTCGAGCCGGACGAAGCCGATGGCACAATTTCTATACAGGCGATCGAGCGCGCCATCGCTGAACATGGCTCGAAGTTGGCGTTGATCCTGTGGCCGGGCGTGCAATACCGGACGGGCCAAGCGTTCGACCTGAAGGAAATCACCCGCCTCGGCCACGCCGCCGGTGCAATGGTTGGTTTCGACCTTGCCCACGCCGCCGGCAACCTACCGCTGCAATTGCATGACAGCGGCGCCGACTTCGCAGTGTGGTGCCACTACAAATACATGAACTCCGGCCCGGGAGCCGTCGCCGGCTGTTTCGTCCACGAACGCCATTCCAAAAGCACCCGTCCGCGCTTCGCCGGCTGGTGGGGCAACGATGCGTCAGTGCGCTTCAGGATGGGGCCGGAATTCAATCCCACGCCGGGTGCCGAGGGCTGGCAACTCAGCAATCCGCCGATCCTCGCGCTCGCCCCATTGCGCGCATCACTGGATCAGTTTGGCCGCGCCACGATGCCTGCGTTACGGGCTAAGTCCGAAAGCCTGACCGGCTATCTGGATGGCCTGATTCGCGAGCATCTGTCTGATGCGCTGCAAATCGTGACGCCAGCAGACCCGTCGCGACGTGGCTGCCAGTTGTCAATCCGGGTGGTCGGCGGGAGGGAGCGTGGGCGTTCACTTTTCGAACATTTGGCAAGTGATGGCGTACTCGGTGACTGGCGCGAACCCGATGTGATCCGTATCTCGCCGACCCCGCTCTACAACACCCACGCCGAGGTCTTGCGCTTCGCCCGCAGCGTGAAGGACTGGCGCGATGGAGAGTGAGGTTATCGCTAGTGAGCGCCAGCTGACGATCATCGGGGGTGGTTTGGCCGGTGCGTTGCTGGCACTGCTGCTGGCGCAACGGGGCTGGTCGGTGACTGTATTTGAGAAACGTGGCGATCCACGCCTGGAGGGCTATGCCGGCGGCCGCTCGATCAACCTTGCCCTGGCTGAGCGCGGCTTGCATGCGTTACGCCAATCCAGCGCGGACACCGCAGTGATGGCGCAGGCGGTGATGATGCGTGGCCGCTTCGTACATCCCTTACAGGGCGCGCCGCGCCTGCAACGCTATGGCCGCGACGATTCGGAAGTGATCTGGTCGGTCAGCCGTGGCGAACTGAACATCTCTCTGTTGAACGCCGCTGAAGCTGCGGGCGCGCGCTTGCATTTCGATCAGGGACTGCAAGCGGTCGATTTTGATGCGTGCACGGCCACGCTGACCGATGGCAGTATCCACGCCTTCAATGCCTTGATCG
>JBDSIA010000216.1:0-5514 GCA_039918175.1 Thermomonas sp. | reverse complement strand
TCCAGCGCAACCGCCGCGCGCGCGTGCAGCACGTCGAGGTGTTGCGCGTACAGACTCGCCAATTCCGGGCTATTCATGCGGCGTTTCTCGGGAGGCAAGCTTGGATTTTGACGGATTCCGCCACATGGCGCAGTGACGGAGGGCGACTACGCCGTGGGCTGGCACCACGCGCGCAGGCGGCGCGTGGTGTCGGGATCCAGCCCGAGGAAGCGCACACCTGCCCAGGACTGCCCGGGGGCACTGGCGCTCTGGACCCACAACACATGTGCGCCGACCTCAATGCTGCCGTCGCCAGTGTCGGGCAGGACGAAGCGGCACTGATACAGGCCGTCATCGGCAAGCGGCACGCTTGCAATGAGCAGCATGCCCCCCACCGACAGGTTGCCCAGATGGCCCATTGTCTCCGCAGTCATGGTATCGATGACGTCGACCATGCCGGCGACATCACGCCGATGCATGCGGCGGGACTCCCTACCCACGGCTGGCCTCCTTCGCGTCGCCATCGCCCGCAATCCGGGCGAGGTTGGCCAAGGTCGCCTGCCAGGCAAGTTCGGCCGGGTGGATGTCGGCCGCCACGACGTGCAACCTGCCTGCCACCAGCATGCGTGCCAGCGCATCCAGCTCATCGTAGGCCACGCGCTGGCCACGCCGATTCAGGATCAAGGCATGCCCGCTGCGTGGACTCAGCCAGGCCAGGCGGCGACGGATCAAGCGCTCCTCGACGGGATCATGGATGTCCAGCCAGCGTGCTCCAGTGCTGGCGGCCAGCGTGGCATAGGCAGCCTGCTCCGGAAGGGTGCGGGGTGGATGCGCGTGCGCGGGTTGGCTGGACTCATCTCCGCCCAGGCGTGCGCGCGCCCTGACCTGGACAATAAGTTCGGTGCGGGAGGCCATGTCGACATCTTCGCCGCGCCCGTTGGCCAGTTGCAGGGCGATGGCGCTGGCATCCTCGGCGTGATACCCCACTTGACCCAAAGCCAGCTGCAGGCGCTCCAGAAAAACCGCGTCCACCTGCCGGGTTCCGGGCATCGTGCATGCCTCGACAATGGCGGCCGTGTCTGCAAGCAATTCGCGCCAGTTGGTCGAGTCATCTCCCTGCCGCAGCAGGGTCAGCGACAGCACATCCGTCCATGCCTGTTCGAGCAATACGGCATGGAATCGCGGAAGCGGGCGACCATTGACGAGGCGGGTGATTTCGCCCGCGGCGCGTTGCCGCGCCAACTCCAGTCTTTCGCGGCCACGCGCAGCCTCTACTTGCCTGCGTTCCGCCATTTCATTCTTGCGCGAGGCTGCCAGCAGCCCGCCCTGCAGGGCATGGTTGGCAGTGACAAAGGTGTCGTAGGCGGCCTCCGGGTCTGTCTGCACAGTTGCCACTGCACGCTGCAGCAATCCCAGCCATTGGGCATCCAGATCGTCATCGCCGAGCCACGGCGCACCGGCCAGCGACACCGCATCCAGCAGCATGCGTGCGGGATGCTCGGGATCCACGAAGAACCGGTGTTCGCGCAGTGCCAACTGCACCAGCGGGAGTTTCAGGCGCTCGATCAAGCTGGTGCCAGGGCCGTCGCGCATTTCGCGCTTCAACTGGGCCATGAACAGGCTGAATAATTCGAAGCTGTCGCTGTCGGCACCAGTCAAGGCAACGCCATGTCCATGCATCTGGCGTGCTTGGGCCAGCAAGGTCTGCTGGATATCAGCCAGGCTGCCGGGCTTGGTGCTGGCATGGCGCAGGCGGCGCAGCGAATCCAGGACTTCATCGTGGTCAAGCGGAGTGCGTCCGCCTTGGGCAACGGCGTTGCCACCGCGGCGCAGCTTCGACAGCAACGTGCGCCGTCGCGCCAGCAGCCCCTGCAGGGCGCCAAAAGCCGCCTGCTGCGGCGTCGCACTGCCCCCAGTCGCGCTTGCCACGTGAGGGCCGCGTTGGTTCGGCCGCGGACCCGAGGTGGCCGGGTGGGTGTCGGCGCCAGCCGCCTTGGGCATGTCAAGGGTGCCGGAGAGGTCCACCGCGCGTGAAGCCTCAGCGGTGTCGCCGGACGCCGGGCGCAATCGCACTGGCACGAAGTTCAAGTGCGGCAGGATGCCGTCGTCGGCAAGGGTCGCATTGAGGGTGTCGAGCAGTTCCGGATATTGCGACATCGCCACTTTGTCGAACTGTGTGTAAAGCAGCAATCGCAACTCGCTGGGCAGCTCTGCAGCCTCAGCTGCATTGCGCACCGCATGACACAGGGCGTGCGGACCAAGCGGGAGATGTTCCGCTTCGAAAGCGGGTGCACCCGCCAGCACGCCATAGCGGTAGCCCATCAATTGCAGTGCAAGGCTGTTGCGGGAATCGCTGCGCAACGCGATGTTGGCAAGGATGCCGCCCTCATTGGTGTCGGAATCGTCGACCAGGCTGAGCTCCAGGCTGGGCGCTGTGAAATCCTCGAGGCTGCGGGAATCACGTGGTGCGTGCAGGTCGATCAGGCCTGCTTCAATTTCCCGCAGGAAGGACTTGACCAAGCCCGACTCGGCGGTTCGCAGCAACTGCGAGTATCCAAAAGTGGTCGCTTGCGGTTTCGGCAAACCGCGTTGCGCGGGTTGGCGACCCAGCTGCATCTCGGTTTCAATAATCACGGCCAGCAATCTTCGACCGAGATCGGAACGTGCGATCTGCAACTGGGTTTCCAAGGCGCGCCGAACCCGCTGCGGGAGAATGGCGCTGGCCAGGGTCAACGCAGCAGGTGTCTGGTGATCGGTACCGGCTACAGCCATCGGCGCCCCCCGGAGCCGTCATCGACTCGCCCCATGGTATGCGCGCCGACCGTGAAGCTCAATGAAGGGTGCTCACGGCAGGAACAGGCCAATCACGTCGTTTGCAAAACGGCGGCCAAGTTCGGTGGGGCGTAACCACGTGTCGTCCACGTCCAGCAGGCCGCGTAGGCCGGCAATTTCAAGCGTGCCAGCAATGGCGCTTTGAGGCAGGCCGGTGCGCGCCTCGAACATCGCCAGCGGCACGCCCTCGTTGAGGCGCAACGCATTGAGCATGAAGTCGAATGGCAGACGGGTCGCGTCAAGGACTTCATCGCCGCCGATGCCGGCTGGGCTCCCGGCATTGGCGAGGTAGGCGGCCGGATGCTTGAGTTTCCAGCGGCGCAAGACCTGCTGGTTTGCCCCCAGGGTGAGTTTGCCGTGGGCCCCGGCGCCGATTCCCAGATAGTCGCCGAACCGCCAGTAATTGAGGTTGTGCGCACATTGGCGATCGGGTCGTGCGTAGGCGCTGGTTTCGTATTGTGCGTAGCCGGCGCTCGCCAGTCTGGCCTGGCACTGCTCCTGCATGTCCCAGGCGCCATCGTCGTCAGGGATACCGGGTGGCGGGCGCGATGCAAATACGGTATTCGGCTCCAGGGTCAGCTGGTAATGGCTGACATGGGTGGGCGCCAGCGCGATGCAGCGCTCGACATCATCTAGCGCCATCGCCAGGGTTTGTTCCGGAAGCGCGTACATCAAGTCGATATTGAAGTTGTCGAATCCAGCGTCTTGGGCGGCCTTGACCGCGCGCTGCGCATCGCCGCTGGAATGGATGCGGCCCAGGCGCTGCAGGCAGCCGTCATCGAAACTTTGCACGCCGAAACTCAGGCGATTGACGCCGGCAGCACGATAGCCCGCAAATGGACCGTGCTCGACGGTGCCAGGATTGGTTTCCAGGGTGATCTCGGCATTTGGCGCCAATCGGAGACGGCTGCTGGCGAGTTGCAGGAAGCGGTCGATGGCCTCAGGCGGAAACAGCGACGGCGTGCCGCCGCCGAAAAACACGGTTTGCACCGTGCGGCCCCAGACCAGCGGCAGGTCGTGGTCGAGGTCGGCGATCAGCGCATCGATATAGGCTTCAAATGGCAGGGCACCACGTCCGCCTTCACCTTTGAACTCATGCGAGTTGAAATCGCAATACGGGCATTTGCGCACGCACCAGGGCAGGTGGACGTAGAGGGAGAGGGGCGGTGTGGTCAGCATTTGATTTTGCTCGCCGGGATGACGGCGGGACTAAATGACCTGCTCAAGGCGCTTCTTCAATTGCGCCAGCGCCAGCCCACGGTGGCTGTCTCGATTCTTTACTGTGGCATCAAGCTCAGCGGCGCTGCAGCCATGCGCGGGCGAAAAGAACACCGGGTCGTAGCCGAAGCCGTGATTGCCGCGACGCGCATCGAGGATGCGACCTTCCCAGACGCCTTCGGCGAGGAGCGGTTGTGGATCATCCGCATTGCGCACCACTGCCAACACGCAGATAAAGCGCGCCGTGCGGTGTGGGTCGTCGATGCCGTCCAGCTTTCGAAGCAGTTTGCCGATGTTTCCTTCGTCATCGCCGTGGGTGCCGGCAAAACGCGCCGAGTACAGGCCGGGCGCGCCGTCCAAGGCGTCCACGCACAGGCCGGAGTCGTCACCCAGTGCAGGCAATCCGGTCGCGCGTGCGGCGTGGCGTGCCTTCAGGATCGCGTTCTCGACGAAGCTGAGTCCGGTTTCATCGGCTTCGGCGACACCGAATTCGGATTGCGCATGCAGTTGGAAAGCATCACCGAGCAACGCGCGCAGCTCGGCCAGCTTGCCGGCATTGCTGCTGGCCAGGACCAACTTCACGCTTGCGCCAGCGCCGCCTGTTGCGCAGCGAACAGCTCCCGGCAGCCGCCTTCCGCCAGCACCAGCAGGGCATCCAGCTCATCGCGCCGGAACGCATGGCCTTCGGCGGTGCCCTGTACCTCGATGAAGCCGCCACCATCGTTCATGACCACGTTCATGTCGGTGTCGCAGTCGCTGTCCTCGGCATAATCGAGGTCAAGCACCGGCACGCCGCGATACACGCCGACCGAGATCGCGGCGATCGCGCCAATCACCGGATTCTTGGTGATGTCCTTGCGCGCCTGCAGCCAGCGCACGGCATCGACCAGCGCCACATACGCGCCGGTGATCGCGGCGGTACGCGTGCCGCCGTCGGCCTGCAGCACATCGCAGTCCAGGGTGATCGTGCGTTCGCCCAGCGCCTTGCGATCCACGCAGGCGCGCAGGGAGCGGCCAATCAGCCGCTGGATTTCCAGCGTGCGTCCGCCTTGCTTGCCGCGCGATGCCTCGCGGTCATTGCGGGTGTTGGTGGCGCGCGGCAGCATGCCGTACTCGGCGGTGACCCAGCCCTCGCCCTTGCCGCGCAGGAAGCCAGGCACGCGGTTCTCAACGCTGGCCGTGCACAGCACGTGGGTATCGCCGAAGGCGACCAGCACCGAGCCTTCTGCGTGGCGAGTAAAGCCGCGCGTGATCACCACTTCGCGCAATTGATCGTTGGCGCGGCCACTAGGGCGAGTGCCACTGGGAGTAGCAACAGACATTGGGGCCTTCCGGACGTAATGCCGGCAGTCGGCGGGGCGCTAGATTACCATTCGCATTCCACTGTCCTGGCCACATCACCGATGCCGATCCGCAGCATGACCGCTTTCGCTTCCGCCGAACACGCTACCGAATGGGGCGTGCTCGGCTGCGAGATGCGTGCGG
>JBDSIA010000215.1:0-10029 GCA_039918175.1 Thermomonas sp. | reverse complement strand
TTTTTTGCGAAATGGAATCGAACGAGGAGCCGTCATGTCGAAACGACGCGTCGTGGTCACCGGGATGGGCATGCTTTCGCCGCTTGGCAATGACCTTGCCAGCAGCTGGGACGGGATCGTCAACGGGCGCTCCGGGATTGGTCCGGTGACCAGTTTTGATGCTTCGACCTATCCGACCCGGATCGCCGGCGAGATTCGCGACTTCGACGTGACCCAATGGGTGCCACCCAAGGACGCGAAGAAGATGGACCCGTTCATCCACTACGGCGTTGCAGCCTCGGTGATGGCGATGGCCGATGCCGGGCTTGAAGTGACCGAGGCCAATGCCGAGCGCATCGGTACGATCCTGGGATCCGGAATCGGCGGCATCCTCGGCATCGAGGAAACCGCGGTCAAGCTGCATGTGGGCGGGGTGCGCAAGATCAGCCCGTTCTATGTGCCGAGCACGATCATCAACATGTTGCCCGGCCAGGTCAGCCTGTTGACCGGTATCAAGGGCCCGAATTTTTCCGCGGTCTCGGCGTGCGCAACCGCCAACCACAGCATCGGCATGGCGATGCGCCTGATCCAGTACGGCGATGCCGACGTGATGGTCGCCGGCGGCGCCGAGCGCGGCAGCTCGCCGACCTCGATGGGAGGCTTCTGCGCGATGAAGGCGATGAGCACGCGCAATGACGATCCGCATGCCGCATCCCGGCCGTGGGATGCGGATCGCGACGGCTTCGTGCTGGGCGACGGCGCTGGCGTGCTGGTGCTGGAGGAATACGAACACGCCAAGGCCCGCGGCGCGCGCATCTATTGCGAGTTGGCCGGCTTTGGCGCGTCTGCCGACGCGTACCACATGACCGCGCCCAGCGAGAACGGCGAAGGTCCGGCGCGCTGCATGGCAATGGCGTTCAAGGACGCTGGCGTCAATGCGGATGAGATCGGCTACCTCAATGCCCACGGCACTTCGACGCCGCTTGGCGACCTCGCCGAAACGCTGGCGATCAAGCGTGCACTTGGCGACCATGCCCACAAGACCATGGTCAGCTCGACCAAATCGATGACCGGCCACCTGCTGGGCGCTGCCGGCGGGGTGGAAGCCATTTTCTCGGTGAAGGCACTTGAAACCGGCATCATCCCGCCGACCATCAACCTGGAAACCCCGGGCGAGGGCTGCGACCTGGACTACGTGCCGAACACCGCGCGCGAAGCGAAGGTCGATGTGGTTGTCTCGAACGGCTTTGGGTTTGGCGGCACCAACGGCACTTTGGTATTCCGGCGCATCTGATGGCTGGCTTTCCTTCCCCCGCGTGCAGGGGAAGGTGCCGCCGGTGGATGGGGGCTACATGATCCGGACCCGAGCCCTTCCCAGCGACATCGATCTACTGGCCCTGCATCGGTTGGCACCGGAACGCTATCCGGTGCTGTTCGAGTCCAGCGCCAGAGGCACGCATGGACGTTGGGACATGCTGCTGGCGCATGCCGGCCAACGAATCGAATTGCAGCGCGATGGCGTGGTCCGCGACCATGATCACCAGGTCCATGCAGGTAAGTTCCTGGATGTACTGGATACGCAGTGGCATGCATCGCGCTGCGCGCGTGCCGTCGACGCGACGTGGCCATTCCGTGGAGGTTGGGCATTGTTGCTGGGGTATGAACTTGCCGCGCAGGTTGAGCCTGTCCTGCACTTGCCTGCTGCTGAAGGCGGCTTGCCGCTAGCATGCGCATTGCGTTGTCCCGCCGCGGTATTACGCGACCGGGTGAGCGGAGAGTCCATCGCGGTTGCCGAGGCTGACCATGCCGGTTGGCTGGATCGCATTGAAGCCGATATCGCCAACCTGCGTGACCTGCCGCCGCTGCCGGCATGGCAGTCGCCGGTCGATGTGCAGGAAGAACCGCCGCAATGCTTCACCGATGGCGTGAAACGAATCCTCGATTACCTGGCCGCAGGCGATGTGTTCCAGGTCAATCTGTCGCGTGGCTGGCACGTTGGCTTCGGCGCGCCGTTGCCGCCCGCTGCGTTGTTCCAGCGACTGCGCGAACATAATCCTGCGCCATTTGCGGGCGTGTTCGACGGTGGCGACTGGAGCGTGGTCAGCGCGTCACCGGAGCGGTTGGTATCCGTGCAGGGGCGCGAGGTGGCGACCAGGCCGATCGCCGGCACCCGGCCGCGTTTCGACGGCGACGACGATGCTGCGCGCATCCGTGAATTGGTCGGCCATCCCAAGGAGCGCGCCGAACACGTGATGCTGATCGACCTGGAGCGCAACGATCTTGGCCGCGTGTGCACGCCGGGCAGTGTCGTGGTCGATGAATTGATGGCGGTGGAGAGCTATCCACACGTGCACCACATCGTCAGCAATGTGCGTGGTGAACTGAAAGTCGATGCGACGCCCGGTGCGGTGATCGCCGCGGTATTCCCTGGCGGTACGATTACCGGCTGCCCGAAGATCCGCTGCATGCAGATCATCGCTGAACTCGAAGGCCGGGGCCGCGGTGCGTATACCGGTGCGATGGGCTGGCTGAACCGCGACGGCGACATGGATTTGAATATCCTGATCCGCAGCGCCGAGATCGAATCAGGCATGCTGCGTTTCCGCACCGGCGCCGGCATCGTGATCGACTCAGATCCGCAGCATGAACTCGATGAAACCCGCGCCAAGGCACGTGGCATGTTGCGTGCGCTCGGGGTGGCGGGGTGACCGCGCGCATCTTCATCGGCCACACGCAGGTCGATGCAGTGCCCGCCAATGATCGTGGCCTGGCCTATGGCGATGGCGTGTTCGAGAGCATGCGCGTGCATGCAGGCACGCTGCCGCTGTGGTCGCGACATCTTGCGCGCCTTATCGAGGGTGCGCGGCGGTTAGGTCTGGCATTGCCGCCGGGCGAGGTCATCGAAACGCGCATCCGGGAGGCCATCGCGGGCATCGATGCAGGCGTGCTGAAACTGTTGGTCACCCGTGGCAGTGGTGGGCGTGGCTACGCGCCGCCAGCCGAGCAGGCGCCGACGTGGATGCTGGCTTTACATCCGTTGCCATCTGCATCTGCATCATCGACTGACCTGCGTCTGCAGTGGTGCCAGACACGGCTGGCTGTGCAACCGGCGCTGGCCGGCATCAAGCATTGCAATCGTCTGGAACAAGTACTTGCGCGCGCCGAATGCGATCAGGCGGCCTGCGATGAAGGCCTGATGTTGAGCACGGCGGGCGACGTGGTCTGCGCCACGGCTGCAAACCTGCTGGTCTTGCGTGAAGGCCGCTGGATTACACCATCGGTCGAGGCTTGCGGCGTTGCCGGTGTGTGCCGCAGCTGGCTGAAAGAACAGGGCTTGGTCGAAGTTGCTGTTTTGGACCTGGACGCGGTAGAGACCGCCGACGCGCTGGCCCTGTGCAATGCGGTGCGCGGTATCCTGCCGGTGACGTCGCTGGGTGCGCATGCGTACCCTAAGCACCCAGCCGTGGCGGCGCTGCAGGCGCAGTTGGCTGCGACATTCCCGATGTTCCGATTACATGAGGAGGTTGCGTGAGTGCTCGTTATTCCAGAGCTTCCGGTGGCGCGTTGAAACGCATCCTGTGGTTGCTGTTGATCGTCGCGATCATGGCGGGCGGCTGGACATGGCAGCGCTACCAGGGTTTTGCCAAAGCTCCGTTGGTTGGTATCGAGACCGGGGGCCACCTGCTGGTGGCGCGCGGCGATTCGCTGGATTCGGTACTGCGCAAGCTGCAGGCCGACGGCATCGGTACAGGTGAGCCTGTGCAATGGAAACTGCTCGCCCGCAAATTGGGAGCGGCCGGAAAATTGCAGGTCGGCGAATACGCGCTGGAGCCGGGTGTCGATCCCGAACAACTGCTGCTTGCGATGCGCGACGGCAAGGTCGTACGGCGCAAGTTCACGATTGTAGAAGGCTGGAATATTCGCGACCTGCGCGCGGCGCTGGCCAAGCTCGAGTTGCTCGAACATGCCTCGAAGGACATGGAGGATGCCGCGTTGA
Organism: Thermomonas sp.; assembly: GCA_039918175.1. Lineage (GTDB taxonomy): Bacteria > Pseudomonadota > Gammaproteobacteria > Xanthomonadales > Xanthomonadaceae > Thermomonas. Next base: position 6,053 of record JBDSIA010000215.1, on the reverse strand, counting down.
TGGGCGCGCTCGATCATGCCGGCCAGCATCCCGAGGGTCGCTTTCTGCCGGAGACTTATGCCTGGGTTCGCGGTGACAGTGACCTGGACGTATTGCGGCGCGCATATGAGGCGATGGACAAGGCGCTGGATGCAGCGTGGCTGTCGCGCGCGGACGAGCTGCCGCTGAAGTCCAGGGACGAGGCGCTGACGCTGGCCTCGATCATCGAGAAGGAAACCGGGATTGCCGAAGAGCGCCCCGCGATCGCCGGGGTGTTCGAGCGGCGGCTGAAGATCGGCATGCGCCTGCAGACCGATCCAACCGTGATCTACGGGATGGGCAGCGCGTATGCCGGCAATATCCGGCGCACCGACCTAACCACCGACACCCCCTACAACACCTACACCCGTGACGGCCTGCCGCCGACGCCGATCGCGATGCCGGGCGCGGCCGCATTGCGCGCCGCCACGCATCCCGCGAGCGGCGATGCCTTGTATTTCGTCGCGATCGGCGATGGCAGCGGCCGCCATGTATTCACCCGTTCCCTCGCCGAACACCAAGCCGCAGTGAGCGACTACCTGCAGCGCTATCGTGCGCAGCAGCAGGCAGGGCCGAAGTGATGCCGGCGGCGCTCACCATCGAACCGCGATTGATCACCTTGGAAGGCGGCGAAGGTGCCGGCAAGAGCACCGTGCTTGCAGCGCTGCGCGACGCGCTGCTCGCCGATGGTTGCGAAGTGGTGAGCACGCGTGAGCCCGGAGGGACGCCACTGGCCGAACGCATCCGCGAGTTGCTGCTGGACCCCTCGCACGAAGACGCATCGCCGCAAACAGAATTGCTGCTGATGTTCGCCGCGCGCGCGCAGCATGTGACCGAACGCATCCTGCCGGCGCTGCGGCGGGGGGCATGGGTGATCAGCGACCGTTTCACTGACTCCAGTCATGCCTATCAAGGTGCGGGCCGCAGGCTGGAAGGCACCTTCATCGATGAACTCGAACAACGCGTGGTCGGCATCGAACCTGGCCTCACGCTGTTGCTGGACCTCGGCATCGCACATGGTCGTGAGCGCGCCCGGGGCCGCGACCTGTTGCCGGATCGCATTGAACGCGAGCGCGACGAATTCTTCGAGCGGGTGCGCGGCGGGTTCCTGGCGCGAGCGGCGCAGCACCCGCGGCGATTCCGGGTGATCGATGCCAGCCCGGCCGCCAATGTGGTGGCGGGCTCGGCAGTCGCCGCGCTCAGGCACTATCGCGAGGCGATGGCGTGAATCTGCTGCCGGAACTCACGGCATGGCAGCAACGTGCCTACCAGCACGCTGCCTCGGCGCTGGCTGGTGGACAAATGGGGCATGCGACCTTGATTGTCGGGCCGGAGCGCATCGGCAAGCGGGTGATGGCCGAGCATCTCGCCCGTCGCGTGCTGTGCCTGTCGCCGCAATCGGATGGCGAGGCCTGTGGCAGGTGCCGCAGTTGCACGTTGTTTGCCTCGCGTTCGCAATACGACCCGCTGGAAACCCGTCCGGATGGCACGCCTTCGCAGCCGTGGGGACATAGCGCGCATCCGGATCTGATGTTCCTGGGTTACCAATGGAACGAAAAAGCGCGTCCGCCCAAACTGCGTACGGAACTGGTGATCGAACAAGTGCGCATGCTCTCCGAAAAGCTGTCGTTGACGCCGCGGATGGGAGAGACCCAGGTTGTGATCGTCGACCCCGCCGATGCAATCAACTACTTCGCATTCAACGCGCTGCTCAAGACCCTCGAAGAACCGCAACCCGGTCGCTACCTGTGGTTGCTGTCGAGCAATCCGGCGCGCCTACCTGCGACCATCCGCAGCCGCTGTCAGCGGCTTGAACTACGCCTGCCGCCATGGGTTGAAGCGCTGGACTGGCTGACTGCACGCGGGCATTCGGCCACGATTGCCGGCGAGGCACTGGATGCCGCGCGCGGGCATCCGGGGTTGGCCGATGCGTGGCTCGCCAGTGATGGCATGACGTTGCGGCGCAGCGTCCGCCAGGACGCCGAGGCCTTGCAGCGTGGACAGGCCGCGCCGGTGGAACTGGCCCAGCGCTGGGTGGGTGATGGCCGCGCGGACGACCGGCTGCGCCATCTAGCCGATTTGGCCCTGGACGAAGCGGCGGGCTTGACCGATCCAGCCCGAACCCGCACGCTGGCTGCGCGTTTCGATGCAGCCAATCGCACGCGCAACCTGTTGCGCACCACCGTGCGCGCGGACTTGGCGGTGGCGGAAACATTGCTGGGATGGGTAAGCGACCATGCTTAGCCGATGCCCTCCGGCATCGGCTGTGGTCGCGAGCGCCCAGCCATGAATGGCTGGGCAGGAGCATCCAAGGCGAGTCAAGTCGCGTCATGGATGGCATAGGGTTGAACGTTAGGCAGACGAAGGGGACGGCATGAGCGGACCAACAGGCGCTGGCGGCGCACGGCAAGGCATTCTGTCGCTGGTGGTGAAGGACAAGGGCGCGCTGTACAACGCCTACATGCCTTACATCAAGCAGGGTGGCATTTTCGTGCCGACCCCGCGCCGCTATTTCATCGGCGATGAAGTCTTCCTGCTGCTGACCCTGCCGGATTCATCTGAACGGCTGCCGGTCGCCGGGAAGGTGTGTTGGGTCACGCCCACGGGCTCGCAAGGCAATCGCACGGCCGGCATTGGCGTGCAGTTCGCCGACACTGCCGAAGGCGAGCAAGTGCGTAGCAAGATCGAGACCACGTTGGCGGGTGCCATGAATGCGGATCAGCCGACGCAGACGATGTAATTGAAAATCGGTTTTGGTTTTGGATCCCTAGCCAACCATCTCCGCATCCGTCAGCAACGCCGGTGAATTCCAGCCCGGCCTCGGCGCGAAGCGGTCTCCATGCGCGGCCTGCAGTAGCCTCAGTCGCGCAAGCAACACCTCGGCGCCGGTTTCGCGGATGTACTGGATCGGGCCACCGCGGAACGGGGCGAACCCGGTGCCGAAGATCACCCCGGCGTCCAGCAGTTCGGCATCGGCGACCACACCATCGTGCAGGCACGCCACCGCTTCGTTGAGCAGGGGCAAGATCAGTCGATCTTCAAGGTCAGCCGGCGCTTTGTAATCGACGGGCATTTCCGGTTTCTGCGCCTTGCCGTTTTCCCAGCGGTACACACCTTGGCCGTCCTTCTTGCCACGCTTGCCCTGTTCCGGCGGGTTCTGCAGGGCCGCCGGGATTGGCAGGCCAAGGAACGGTGCAAGCTCGCCACCCACACCGGATGCAACGTCCAGGCCCACGGTATCGATCAATTCAATCGGTCCCATCGGCATGCCGAATGCCACCGCAGCCTTGTCGATTGCCGGCCCCGGGATGCCTTCGGCATGGGCGGTCATCGCCTCGAGCATGTACGGAAACAGCACGCGATTGACCAGGAAGCCTGGCGTGCCCGCAACCGGAACCGGCAGCTTGTCCAGCTTCTTGCAGAATGACGCGAGCCGCTGTTGGGTTTCCGCGGCCATGCCGTCGTGATGGATGATCTCCACCAACGGCATCAACGCCACCGGGTTGAAGTAATGCAGGCCTGCGAACTGCGCGGGTCGGTTGATGTGGCCACGCAGTTCGATCAGAGGAATTGACGAGGTATTGCTGGTCAGCAGCGCATCGGATTTCATCCGCGGTTCGACGTCGGCATACAGATCGCGCTTGGCCTGCGCTTGTTCGATGATCGCCTCGATCACCAGGTCGGCTTTGGCGATGCCGTCGCCGGCGAGGTCGGAATTCAGTCGTGCGGCGACTGCCGGGCGCTTGGCATCGTCCTTCACTTTCTTCGCGAACATTTCCTGCGCGCGGCTGAGCGCGGCATCGATGAAGCGCTGCTCGCGATCCTGCAACGTCACCTCGAAGCCCTTGTAGGCCGACCACGCCGCGATGTCGCCGCCCATCACGCCGGCGCCGATCACGTGCACGTGCTGGATGGCCGGCCCCGTGTACTTGCCGCCCATGCTCTTCAGTCGCTCCTGCAGGAAGAACACCCGGATCAGGTTGCGGGCGGTCGGCGTGGCCGACAGTTTCACCACCGAGCGCCGCTCGGCGGACAACCGCGACTGAATGCCGCCGCCGCTGCGGCGCCAGGTTTCGATCAGGCTGTACGGCGCAGGGTAATGCGCCTTGCGTGCCTTGCGCGCGACTTGCTTGACCAGCATCGGGGCGAGGATTTGCCGCGCCAGCCAGGTGTTGGTGGTCCAGGCCGTGATGCGTTGTTTCAAAGGCCGCTGGGCGCCGCGCTTGAGCAACTCGATCGCGGCATCGACCAGCCCTGCCGGTTCGGCGACCTTGTCGACCAAACCAATCGCGCGCGCGGCGCTCGCCGACAAGGTGCGCCCGGTCAGCATCATGTCGAATGCGGCGGGCGCGCCGACCAGGCGTGGCAGGCGCACGCTGCCTCCCCAGCCCGGATAGATGCCCAGTTTCACTTCGGGCAAGCCGATCCGGGTCGAGGGATCGTTCGACGCCACCCGGTAGCGACAGGCCAGCGACAGCTCGGTGCCACCGCCCATGCAGAACCCGTCGATCGCCACCGCGGTGGGGCAGGGCAACTCGGACAGGCGCTGGAAGACTTGCTGGCCGCGGCGGATCGCGTCGTCGGTGGTACCGCGCGCGTCGAATTCGGCGAACTCGCGGATGTCGGCACCGGCGATGAAGCCAGTGGCCTTGAGCGAACGGATGACCACGCCCTTGGGGGGGTCCAGCGCGATGCGTTCCAGCAGCCCGTCCAGTTCCAGCAGCACCTCCTGGGCCAGGGCATTCACCGATTCGCCGGCCCGGTCCAGCCCGAGCAACAGCACGCCATCCTCGCGCGCCTCCAACTGCCAGTGCTGGAAGCGGAGGCCGTCGAAGCCGTTGTTGCCGGGGACTGCAGCCATGGGGCGTACCATCCGTGAGGGTATCCAGGGGATCCCTATCATCCCGGTGTGGCTTGAATGGCGTCAAATGCGACACCACCTCGCAGGTTGCAGGGATTGCTGTTCGGGAACTTCGCTGCGCAACCACGGTCATAAGGTCCGGAACGCACCGGGCCCACCTTTTGAGGCATCGGCGCGAAATGGCAGAGGACGACGTGTCGCAAGCGCTGGACCAGGATCTTGTTGCCCGCGTGCAGCGCGGCGACAACGCCGCCTTCGATCTGCTGGTGCGCAAGTACCAGCACCGGGTGGGTGCGGTGATTTCGCGGTACATCCGCGACTGGAGCGAAGTCCAGGACGTGGCCCAGGACACCTTCATCCGTGCCTATCGCGCCATCGGCAACTTTCGTGGCGATGCCCAGTTCTCGACGTGGCTACACCGGATCGCGGTGAATACTGCCAAGAACCATCTGGTTGCCCACAATCGCAGACCGCCAAACGACGACATCGAGATCGAGGATGCCGAGCAGTTCGAGTCCGGCCTGCGCCTGCGCGACAACGACACGCCCGAACGTGAGTTGATGCGTCAGCAACTGGAACAAACCGTGTTGCGTGCGGTCGAAGAACTGCCACAGGAGTTGCGCGATGCGATCACCTTCCGCGAAGTGGAAGGCATGAGTTACGAGGAGATCGCCGAACGCATGGACTGCCCGATCGGTACCGTGCGTTCGCGCATTTTCCGGGCCCGTGAGGCCATCGACGAGCGCATGAAGCCGCTTCTGGAAAACGACAACGTTCGCAACCGGGCACAGGCATGAAGACCGCAGGTATTAATGGAGAGATGGCCATGGATGCCACCGACCTGACCCAACTGAGCAGCCGCGAGCAGTTGTCCGCGTTGATGGACGGCGCCTTGCCCGCGGACGAGACCCGTTTCCTGCTGCGGCGCCTGCAGCACGATGAGTCCATGGCGGAATGCTGGGAACGATGGCGACTGTCGGCGGACGTGATGCGCGGGCTCGCTCCAGCGCAGCGGTTGCCGGCGGATTTTGCGCTGCGCGTATCCGCTTCGCTGCGCGGGGACGACACCGTCGGAAAGGTTGTAACCGGCAAGCAAGCCTCGGGTGCGCCGGCTTGGCTGCGCTGGGGCGGTGGCGCGGCGATGGCAGCCTCGCTGGCGGTTGTCGCGATGATG
>JBDSIA010000214.1:0-2062 GCA_039918175.1 Thermomonas sp. | reverse complement strand
CTGAGCCGGCTGCCGTCGCCAAGTTGAGTGCTTTGGCCAAGACCGAGGGTGAAGCGGCTGTCGTCGACGGTTGTCTGGCTTGCATCGGCGGCGCTTGGCGTGGTGGTCGGTTTGCTGGTGGCGACGCAGGCGGTTTGCAGCAGGAGGGTCAACGCGAGGCTGGCAGCTAGACGGTTCATGTGGGCAATCCTGGAAGGAATGAGGGCAGGGTGCCGGTAACGGTGTTAACACAATGCGGAGACCTTGCTATCAGGGTTGGAGGCAAGCCTTTCCGCAAGGCGCGTGGTTTCAGGCAGGCGATGGGTGGTGACGTAGCGCATGGCGAGTTCTGGGGCTGAGGCCATGGCGACGCGGTGTCCGGGTGAGATGATCAGTGGCGGGCAACCGGGCTTGCTGCGCAGCATCCAGCCGATCTGTTCGCGGCCGTCGCGTAGTGGGGTGAACGCGCCGCGCATGTCGTGCAGGTTGGTGCGGCTTTCGCCGATGAGGATGTGCTTGGCCACCCCGACACTCGGCAGGCCGGTGGTCACGCCGAAGTGCGCGGCGATGCCGAGCCGGCGCGGATGGGCGATGCCGTGTCCATCGACGAAGGCCAGGTCGGGTGTTTGCGGCAGTTGGTCCAGCGCGGCAAGCATTGCTGGGAGTTCGCGGAAGCTGAGCAGGCCCGGGATGCATGGGATTCGCGTGGGCAATCGCGCGACTGCACCGGCGATCACTTCGAGGCTGTCTGCATTCATCAAGATCGCGGCAGCGCGGGTGATCGCGCCGCCATCCTCGAAACCGAGATCGAACCCGGCCACGGTGCGCAGCGGGGTCGCGAATTGGTCGCGCAATACGATCTTGGCGGCCAGTTCCGATTGCAGGGTGCGCAACGCAGCGATATTGCCATCCCAGTCGGGAAACATGGAGATCGCTGCGGTCATGGGTGTGATGTCATGCGCGCCGTTTCACGGCCCAGGTTGCAGCGTGGTGATCAAGCCACGCGCTGCACTGAAACGGGAGGCCGCATCCGGCAAATCAAGCGTGATGCGCAGCTTGTCGGGGCCGTCCATGCGGTAGTGCTTGGGCTGGCCCTGGATCAAGCGGATCACCGACATCGGGTCGACGTTGGGTTTCTCGACGAACTGGATGCGGCCGTTCTTTTCGCCGATATCGAGCTTGCGGATGCCGAGCGCGGTCGCATCGAGCTTGAGTTCGGCGGTGGCGAACAGATGCTTGCTGGCATCGGCGAGCAGGCCGAAGCGATCGATCATTTCCACTTGCAATTCGCGCAAGGCCTCGCGGTCACGGGCGGCGCTGATGCGCTTGTACAAGGTGAGTCGCTCATGCGGGTCGGGCAGGTAGTCGTCGGGGATCAGAGCGGGCACGTGCAGTTCGACTTCTGCGCCATGGCGGTCGATGTCGTCCACATCGGGCAGCTTGCCGGCCTTGATCGACGCCACCGCACGTGCCAGCAATTCGGTGTACAGGCTGAAGCCGACTTCGGCCATCTGCCCGGACTGGTCTTCGCCCAGCAGTTCGCCGGCGCCGCGGATTTCAAGATCATGGGTAGCCAGGGTGAAGCCGGCGCCGAGTTCGTCCATCGAGGCGATGGCTTCCAGTCGCTTCTTGGCATCGCTGGTGATCGAGCGCTGGTCGGGCACGGTCAGGTAGGCGTAGGCGCGATGATGGCTGCGGCCAACGCGGCCACGCAGCTGGTGCAACTGGGCGAGACCGAACTTGTCGGCGCGATTGATGATGATGGTATTGGCATTTGGAATATCGATGCCGGATTCAATAATCGTCGTGCACAACAGCACGTTGAAACGCTGCTTGTGGAAGTCGAGCATCACCCGTTCCAGTTCGCGTTCCGGCATCTGCCCGTGCGCAATGCCGATGCGTGCCTCGGGCGCGAGTGCCTGCAATTGCTCGCGCATGCGGCCGATGCTTTCGACGTCGTTGTGCAGGAAATACACCTGGCCACCGCGGCCAAGTTCGCGCTGGAAAGCTTCGCGCAATTGCGCGTCGTCCCAGGCGCTGACGAAGGTCTGCACAGCCAGCCGATTGGCGGGCGGGGTGGCAA
>JBDSIA010000213.1:0-2538 GCA_039918175.1 Thermomonas sp. | reverse complement strand
GGAACTCGGTGCTTGGCCTGATCGGCTGGCTTGGCTTGTGTTTCGCCGCGTCGGCAATCGGCGCTGTCGCCTCCATCCAGGCCAAGGCGATTTACGGTGAGCTTGTGCAGCCCGGCTGGGCGCCGCCCGCCGCGCTGTTTGGTCCGGTGTGGACAGTGCTGTACGCCTTGATGGGAATCGCCGCGTGGCTGGTCTGGCGCGCTGGCGGGTTTCAGCGAAATGGTCGCGCGCTGTGGCTGTTCATCGCGCAACTGGTGGTCAATGCACTCTGGAGCTGGCTGTTTTTCGGATGGCACAAGGGCGCGCTGGCATTCGCCGACATCATCCTGCTGTGGGTGCTGATCGTGGCGACGATGCTTGCGTTCTGGCGTGTACGCCCGCTCGCTGGGGCATTGCTGGTGCCGTATCTGGCATGGGTCAGCTTCGCTGCGGCGCTGAACTGGGCGGTGTGGCAGTTGAATCCGGGAATCCTGGGCTGATGGTGGGCGAAGGCGGTAAGTTTTGACCGCGATGCCGCTGACTTCGTTGCGGCCCGTGACCAGTTCAGCGAAGCTGTGACCAGGTAGTTCCATCTCAAAGCCAAGCCATCAGCTTGCGCTCACGAACTCCCTAGCAGCCAGCGTAGGTGGAGAGGGGTTTAGTCGATTTCCCGCGCGTTACATCAGCCACGGCCAGCATCTGAGTGAAGCACCACAATCCGACATGACCCGAGCAGGCACGCGCATACGGCGAATCACACCGACCGAGTGGCTCTATCTGTGCATGGAGCCGGAACTTCCGCCATTCGCGATTCAATTGAAGATCGAGATGGCCCGGCTGCCTTCTGCCGATGCGCTTGCGCGCGCGCTGGTCGAGGCCGCGGCTGCGAACCCGACCGCTCGCCTGCAGGCAAGGGGGCGTTGGTGGTGGGATGAAGGTCGAGCACCGCGCCTGACCCACGTCGCGAATGGCACACCATTTTCGCTGCAAGATCCTGCGCTGCGACGTCGTTTGCCAATGGACTTGGGGCCGCCCATCGAGTTGCTGCGCTGGGAAGGAACTGGCCTGGTGCTGCGCTGCGCGCATGCACTGATGGACGCAGCCGGGTTGATGTATTTCACGCAGGAGCTGTTCCGGGCGTTGCGTGGGGAGGCCTTGCTTGGCTCGCGCATCGATCTGGACGACTGGCGTGTTGTGACGACATCGCCGCATCGCCGCCCCTTACCAGCGTTCAAAGCCGAATGGCCTTCGCCCGCAGGATCGTCATCGGGTGTGCCGGAGCCGGGTTTCATTCACGAGGTGCGCCACGTGCATGGGCGGGTCGACTCGCCCACTGCGCGCATAGCGAGTGTGCTTGCGCGGATGGGTGGTGGCGGCGGTTGCCACCTCATGATTCCGGTGGACCTACGCTTGGCTGACGAGCGCCTGCGCACCACGGCCAACCTGAGCAACCCGCTGATCCTGACGTTTGACGCGGGCTGGGACTCGAATGCATGTTGGCGCGAAATACTGGGTGCGCTGCGGCGCCACGAGGAATTCGGCGTGGCGCGCGGCAGCGCCGTGTTGCCTTGGCTTCCGACGCGGATGATGGGACGTCTGCTGGGCGCGAAGCAGTCGCAGCAAGTGACGCAAGGCCGCCACTTCTTCACGGCACTTTGCTCCAACCTTGGACGTGTGCGGCTCGCGTCTTTCGCGTATGACGGGGCAATCCCCGCGCGTGTCGGTTTCCTGCCGTTCGACACCCCCGGCGCCGGCTTGAACCTGCTGACCTTGCAGAACGACGATGCACTGGAGCTGGCCGCGTCCTGCCCAGCAGCCAGTGGCGGGCAAGGACGTTTGTCGCGGTTACTCGACGAGGTATGCGCCGAGCTCGAACGTGGCGTGTCCTCGCACCCGCTGGCACCACGTCCAGGCAACGCCCGGATCTTCATTGCCGCTTCGTTCGTGGCCGAGCCGATCGGCCGGGTGCTTACCTATTGGATGCACCTATTCGGGCTGTCGCTCGAGCCGGCGTTCGCGCCTTACGGTCAGGTGTTCCAGGCGTTGACTGATCCGCATTCGGGGTTTGCTGTAAACCCGGACGGTGTCAACGTCGTGCTGCTGCGTCTGGAGGACTGGTGTCGATCCCCGATGCGCGGCGATGAAAAGACCTTGCACCTGCGACTTCGCACGCTCACGGACGATTTCCTGGCTGCACTTGAGCAGGTCGCCAGCAAAGGAGAATCGCTCGTCGTCGTCTGGCTGGCGCCGTTGTCGGAACGTGCGCGAAATGATGTGCTGCTGAGCAGCATCCTCGAGTCGCTACAGCAATTCGTTCAAGAGGCTTTGCGAAGCATGCAAGGCGTCCATTTGCTTGAAGACGAGCAGGTGCGTCATTGGTACCCGGTGACGCAGGAGGAGGCGCCGCTGGCCGAAGCGATTGGCCATGTGCCTTTTAGCCGCGACCGCTTTGCCGCGCTCGCGACTGCACTGGCGCGAACGATCGTCAATGCGGTCCTGCCCCCATTCAAGGTGATTGTCGTCGACTGCGACAACACGTTGTGGCAGGGCGTTTGCGCC
>JBDSIA010000212.1:0-9163 GCA_039918175.1 Thermomonas sp. | reverse complement strand
TGATCCCGGGCCTGGTCGATGGCCATGTGCATGTCAGTGGTGGCGGTGGCGAGGCCGGCTTCGCCACCCGCGTGCCGGCGCCCTTGCTGTCGCGCTATACATCTGCGGGCGTAACCACTGTGATTGGCCTGCTCGGCACGGACGACGCCTCGCGCGGTACCGCCGAATTGCTGGCGCATATCTATGCGTTGCGCGAACAGGGCATGAGCGCCTGGGGCTATTGCGGCGGTTATCACGTGCCGCCCACGACCTTGACTGGCAGCGTGCGCGGCGACATCGCATTCGCCGAACCGTTGATCGGTATCGGCGAACTGGCGATCAGCGATCACCGCTCCAGCCAGCCGACCCTGGATGAATTGTTGCGGTTGGCATCGGAAGCGCATGTGTCCGGGCTGATGACCGGCAAGGCCGGCATCGTGCACCTGCATCTTGGCGACGGCGCGCGCGGCTTGGAGCTGGTCCGGCAGGCGCTGGATGGCAGTGAATTGCCGCCGCGGGTGTTCCAGCCTACTCATGTCAACCGGCGCAGGGCGCTGTTCGAGGAAGCGCTAGATCTTGCCAAGCGCGGCTGCCACGTCGACATCACCGCGTTCCCGGTCGAGGAGGGCGAGGATGCTTGGCCTGCTGCCGAAGCGCTCATCCGTTACCTGGACAGCGGCGCGCCGCCGGAAAGGGTGAGCATCAGTTCCGATGCCGGTGGTTGCCTGCCCTGTTTCGATGCCGATGGCCGGGTGTGCGGCATGGACGTGGGTCATTCCGGCGCATTGCTGGAAACCTTGAATAAGCTGCTGGTGCGCGGCATGCCGCTGGAGCGTGCACTGCCAGCCTTTACAAGCAACCCGGCCAACCTGCTGCGGCTGGCCGGGAAAGGCCGGATCGAGGTCGGTGCCGACGCCGATCTGGTGACGCTGGATGCGCAGGGTGCAGCCAATCACGTCTGGTTGGCCGGGCAAGCCCATCTGCAGGCCGGCGCCGTGGTGCGTCGTGGTATGTTCGAGCGTTAACCGAAAAGACGGCACGGAGCCCACCACGCATGTGTCCAAGCAGGATCCCCGACGGCGAACAGCGGGGCTGGATCATTCCAATCGGCGGTGCCGAGGACAAGGAAAGCCGGCGCCGGATCCTCAAGCGCTTCGTAGAGTTGAGCGGCGGGCGTGATGCGCGGATCGCGATCATTCCCACCGCCAGCCGGCTGGCCAATACCGGCGAACGCTATGTTGATCTTTTTGATCGGCTTGAAGCCGGGCGCGCGACCAGCTTGGAGATCGACACGCGCGAGGATTGCGAGCGAGAGGACATCTTGCACGCGTTGAAGGATGCGACCGGCGTGTTCTTCACCGGTGGCAACCAGCTGCGGATTTCGACGATCATCGGGGGTACCAGCGTCGCCAAGATGATCCGGACCGCGAATGCGCACGGCGTGCATGTGGCCGGCACCAGTGCCGGGGCCAGCATCCTGTCGGAGCACATGATCGCCTTTGGCAAGGAAGGAAGCTCTCCGCGTGGTGGCAGCGTACGGCTAGCGCCTGGCTTGGGTCTGACCAATCGCTTCATCATCGATCAGCATTTCCGCCAGCGCGACCGGCTTGGTCGGTTGGTCGCTGCGCTCGCGTACAACCCATTTGCGATCGGCATCGGGCTGGACGAAGACACGGCTGCGTTTATCGGCCCGGACGACACACTGGAGGTCGAGGGCAGTGGGGCGATCACCGTGGTTGATGCTGGCGGCATCACGTTTTCCTCGATGGCCGAGGCTCGCCAGACCGAAGGCGTGTGCCTGCTTGGGCTGAGCGTGCATATTCTGGTGGCGGGCGCCACGTTCAACTTGCACACGCGCCAAGCTTCGCCGGGCACGTTGCAGGTAGGCAGGCAGTGACCATCAGGACGCAGAGAGCAGCCACCCGTAAGGCGTCAGAAATTCGAAGAATTGAGCGGAGGGCTCGATGCGCATCCTGAATCGCAATGTCTATGTCGGGCCCTCGCAATACGCGAAGTTCCCGGTGATCCGCCTGGAACTGGATCTGGGCGAACTGGAGCATTGGCCGACAGCGAAACTGGGTGCCGGCTTCATCGATGCGCTGGCCGAGGCGCTTCCGGGGCTTGCCGAACATGGCTGCTCGTACCGCGAACCAGGAGGTTTCATCCGGCGTATGCGCGAGGACGGCGGCACCTGGCTGGGCCATGTGCTGGAACACGTCGCCATCGAGCTGCAGAACATCGCCGGCGAGGACGTCACTTTCGGCCGCACCCGCAGCATCTCCGAGGATCGCCCCGGGGTGTATTCAGTGGTGTACGAGTACATCCAGAAGGAGGAAGGCATCGCCGCGGGTGAACTGGCGCTGAAACTGATTGATTCCTTGCTGCCGACCGAGTTGCGCACGGCGACGGACGAGGCATGGGATTGGGCCAGCGAACGCGATGGCTTCATCCTCTATGCACAGCGCCGTGCTCTGGGACCGTCAACAGCCGCGCTGGTGCGCGCGGCGGAGGAGCGGGGAATTCCATGGCTGCGGTTGAATCAGCAGTCACTGGTGCAACTCGGGCATGGAAAATACCAGCAGCGCATCCAGGCAACCATCACTGGGCGCACGCCGCATATCGCGGTAGAGCTGGCCAGCGACAAGGAAGAGACCAACAAGATTCTGGGGTCACTCGGGTTGCCGGTTCCGCGCCAGCAACTGGTGACCAGTCAGACCGACGCACTCAAGGCCGCGCGTCACCTGGCGGCACCCGTGGTGCTCAAGCCGTACAACGGAAATCATGGCCGCGGCATCACCATCAACATCACCGGCGATGACGACATCCGCGCGGCGTTCCAGGCTGCCCAAGAACATTCGCTTTCGGTCATTGTGGAAACGTTCCAGGTCGGCGACGACCACCGCCTGCTGGTGGTCAATGGCGAACTCATCGCCGCGACCAAGCGCACGCCGGGCCACGTGGTTGGCGACGGCACGTCGACGATCACGCAGCTGGTTGACGTGGTGAACAGCGACCCGCGCCGCGGCGTTGGCCATGAGAAGGTACTGACTCGGATCGAACTCGACCGCGAAGCCAGCATGATGCTGGCTCGGGTTGGCATGGACGCCGGTTCGGTGCCGGCCCCTGCGCAGGTCGTCTATTTGCGGAGTACTGCCAACCTTTCCACCGGCGGCACTGCCACCGACGTCACCGACATCATCCATCCGGACAACCGCGACATGGCGGTGCGCGCGGTGCGCGCGATCGGGCTGGACGTGGGCGGCGTGGATTTCATCACACCCAATATCGCCGAGACCTACAAGGCCATCGGCGGGGCGATCTGCGAGGTCAATGCGGCGCCAGGATTCCGCATGCACATCGCGCCCAGCGAAGGAACTCCGCGCGATGCCGCGGCGCCTGTGGTCGACATGCTGTTCCCGCCGGGCACGCCGTCGCGGGTGCCAATCGCTGCGGTGACCGGCACCAATGGCAAGACCACGACCGCGCGCATGCTGGCGCACATAGCCAAGATGGCCGGCTACACGCCCGGCCTGACTACTACCGATGGCGTCTATATCGACGGCCAGCGCACGGTGGAAGGCGACATGACCGGGCCGGTGTCGGCGCGGATGGTGCTCAGCGATCCGCAGATCGACCTGGCTGTGCTGGAAACCGCGCGCGGTGGCCTGCTGCGTTCGGGCATGGGCGTGAGCGAGGTGGATGTCGGCGCAGTGATCAACGTCGCCTCCGACCATCTGGGCCTGAAGGGCATCGACACCCTGGAGCAACTGGCCGCGATCAAGCGCATCGTGGTCGAGGTCGCGCGCGACTGCGCGGTGCTCAACGCCGATGATCCGCACGTGCTGAAGATGTCGGCCTACACCGACGCCGCCGTGATCTGTTACGTGACCATGAACCCGTCGCACCCGCTGGTGCGCGAGCACATCCGTGCCGGCGGCCGCGCCTGCGCGCTGGAGGCCGGCATCAACGGCCACATGATTACCCTGTATGACAAGGGCAGCCATATTCCTTTGATGTGGACGCACCTGATCCCGGCCACGATGGAAGGCCGCGCCTTGCACAACGTGCAGAACGCGATGATCGCCGCGGCCATGGCATTTTCGCTGGGCATGAAACTGGACGCGATCCGCCACGGCCTGCGCACCTTCGACACCACCTTCTTCCAGGCACCCGGTCGGATGAACGTTTACAACGAGCATCCGTTCAAGGTCGTGATGGACTACGCCCACAATGCACACGCGGTCGGGGTGATGGCTGAACTCGCCCAGCGCTTGGACGTGAGTGGTCGTCGCATCGTGTCGCTGGCGGGTCCTGGCGACCGCCGCGATGAAGACTTGCAGGCGACTGCCGAAGCGGTGGCGGGCAAGTTCGATCATTACATTTGCCGCCGCGATGACGGCCTGCGTGGCCGCGATGGCGACGAAGTGCCACGGATCATGGCCAAGGCGTTGCAGGCAGCCGGCGTGCCGGAGGACGCGATCAGCCGGATTCCAGACGAGAAAATGGCGGTGGATGCCGCCCTGAAGATGGGCAGAAGCGGCGACCTGGTGATGATCTTCGCCGATGCGCTGACCCGCACTTGGAAACAGATCATCCGTTTCACCCCCGATGGCGACATGCCCCAGCCCACGCCGCGGACGGACATCCCGGAGTTGCAAACCTCCATGGATGAACGCCTGGTGGCGGCGATGGAAGGCGTGGTTCGCGATGAACGCGGCTTGCGCTTCGAGCGCGAGGAAAGCGATTGAGGACGGGCGTGGACCCACCCTTCGAGGAGTCGCGCCGGCTGACCGGCAGCAACCTGTATTTTGACGGGCCCGGCGCGGCCCTGGAAACTGCGCGCGGTGTTGCGATCGATGCGCCGATGTTGCAGCGCTGGCGCGACAACATCGCCCGCCTGCGCAGTACTTTGGGCTGGGCGGATGGCGCGGTGTTCGTGCGCGAACATCGCAGTGGCACGTCGCTGGCCTTTGCCGCGCCGATCGACCAGCTGTACACCGCCGCCGAAGCTAACGAGTGGGCGTTGCATGCCGCGCTCGGGCTGCATGCCGACGACACGCCGATCGACGACGAAAGCGAATCGCCGCGCCCGCATGTCGCGCACTTCGACGACGATGAAGCACTTCGCCAGTTGCACGCGCTCGCCCAGGTCGAAGCCAAGCCCGCCTTGATCCATTTGCTGGATGCAGCGCAAGCGCGCGGCGTCCCTGCGCATGCGGATGACGATGAGGTCTCGATCGGCGAGGGCGAACACGCACAGGTATGGCCGTTGCCGAAGTTGCCTGATATCGATGTCGTGCCGTGGTCTGAATTGCACGCCGTTCCGAAAGCCGTGGTGACCGGTTCCAACGGCAAGACCACCAGCGTGCGCCTGCTTGCCGCGATGCTGCGCGTGCATGGCCTGACACCTGGCTATAGCAGCACCGATGGCCTGATGGTCGCTGGCGAGTGCATCGATGCCGGCGACTACTCCGGTCCGGTCGGCGCGCGCACCGTGCTGCGCCATCCGCGTGTACAGGCGGCGGTGCTTGAAACCGCGCGCGGCGGCCTATTGCGGCGCGGACTTGTGGTGCGCGATGCGCGCGTCGCGTTGGTCACCAACGTCAGCGCCGACCATTTCGGCGAATACGGCATCCATACGCTGGACGACATCGCCGCGGTCAAGCTGACCGTGGCCAAGGCGCTGGCAGAAGATGGCGTGCTGGTGCTCAACGCCGATGATGCCGTGCTCATGCGTGGCGCCGAAACGTTACGTGCGCGCCATCGCATCGCCTGCTTCGCCATGACGTTGGAAATCGCACGTGAAGGATCGGATGGACTTGCCTGCGGGATCGACGAAGGACGCCTGCTGCTGGTTGATCGTGCCGCCGCGCACGACCTTGGCGACGTCATCGAGATGCCGCTGACTCTGCGTGGCAGCGCGGACTACAACATCGCCAACATTGCCGGCGCGGCGCTCGCGGCGTTCGTGCTTGGCGTCATGCCGGCGGACATCGCCAGCGTGCTGGCGCGCTTCGGCAGCGACAGCAGCGACAACCCAGGCCGCCTGCAGCAATGGCGTTTCGGTGAACAGGCGCATGCGCTGCGCGTACTGCTCGACTATGCGCACAATCCCGACGGTTTGCGTGGACTGCTGCAGGTCGCGCAAACCCAACGCGGGCATGGCCGCTTGGGACTCCTGCTTGGCCAGGCCGGCAATCGCGGCGATGACGACATCCGCGCCCTGGCCGATGTGGCCGCCGATGCGCGGCCGGACCGGGTATGGCTCAAGGACATTGGCGGCGAGTACCTGCGCGGGCGCACGCCGGGCGAGATCGCCGCGATCCTGTTCGCCGCCCTGCGTTCGCGTGGCATCGCCGCCGAGGCACTGCCGGTTTGCCTGGATGAAGCGCAGGCATCGCGAGAGGCGCTGGCGTGGGCGCGGGCCGGGGATACGCTGGTCTTGCCGATCCACGAGCCTTCGGCCCGTGACACCATGGTGGCGCTGCTGGACCAATTGCACAGTGAAGGCTGGCATGCGGGGCAGCGCTTGCCGGAGCCGTGAACACGCACGGGTAGAATGGCCTTCCCCACTAGCGCTATCGCAAGCAAAATTCCCCATGCATGACATCCTGAAGCGCATCCTTGCGCGCAAGGCCGAAGAAGTCGCCGATCGCAGCACGCGCGTGCCGCTGGCCGAATTGCAGGCGCGGCTCAAAGATGCGCCGCCGCCGCGCGGGTTCGCCGATGCGATTGCCGCCCGCATCGCGCGTGGCGAGCCCGCGGTCATTGCCGAGATCAAGAAGGCCAGTCCGTCGAAGGGCGTGATTCGCCCCGATTTCGACCCGGCCGCGATTGCGCGCAGTTATGAAATCGGCGGCGCTGCCTGCCTGTCGGTGCTGACCGATGTCGATTTTTTCCAAGGCAAAGACGCCTATCTGCAGCAGGCACGGGCGGCCTGCAAGCTGCCGGTGTTGCGCAAGGATTTCGTGATTGATCCCTACCAGCTGCATGAGGCGCGTGTGCTCGGCGCGGATTGCGTGTTGTTGATCGCCGCCGCGCTGGACGATGGCCAACTTTCCGAATTCGCCTTCATTGCCGATCAACTCGGGATGGACGTGTTGCTGGAAGTACACGATCTGGACGAACTCGAACGTAGCCTGCAGGTGCCGGCGCGACTGTTGGGCGTCAACAACCGCAACCTGCGCACGTTCGAGGTGTCGCTCGACAATACGATCGCCCTCAAGGATGCGGTGCCGGCGGATCGCATACTGGTCACTGAAAGCGGGATCCTGGCCCCGGCCGATGTCGCACGAATGCGCGATGCCGGTGTCAACGCCTTCCTGGTCGGCGAGGCGTTCATGCGCGCACCTGATCCGGGTAGCGCGTTGCGCCACATGTTCTCCGCATGACCGCGCGTTTCCTCTCGCCTGCCGCCGACGCGCCTTTGGTGGTGTTCGACTTCGACCACACACTCTACGACGGCGATTCCGGCAGCCACCTGTTCAAGTGGCTGATTGAACGCACGTGGTGGCGGCGACTGCTCGCCATGTTGATTTCCCCATTTGCCGGACCGATGGTGGCATGGCTGCCGACTCGGCGCCGCGGCATTTCCGCTTACGTCTGGATCGGAACCATTGGCTTGAGTCACAAGCGCGACCTGGATTCGATGATCGACGAATACGTCACGTTACACACCAGCAGGATCCGCACGCGCCTGTTGCCTATCGCGCTGGAGGTGCTGCATCGGCATCGCGAAGCGGGGGACCATGTGGTGGTCGCCACCGGCGCACCGCCGGAACTTGCGCGTGCGATCCTGGCCTTCGTCGCGCATGAGGACGTGCCGGTCGTGGGCACATTGGTGGGCCCGAAATTCGGAGCGGTCGGCGCAATTCGTCATTGCCACAGCCACATGAAGATGGCGATGTTGCGTGATGCCGGTTACACCCAACCGATAGCGATTGCGTATTCCGACAGCAGTGCCGACCTGCCGCTATTACATGCCGCGCAGACACCCGTCGTGGTCAATCCGAAAGCGTCGCGTGTGGAGATGTTCCGCCGCGTGTTGCCCGCTGGAACCCCAATACTCAATTGGGGATGTCCAGGCCGTGCTGGGGACGCTGTGTAGCAGGTTGCTACGCCCCGCCAAGCTGCTTGACGAAGCGAACCGAACTGTCCTTGTAACCACAAGCGCGATAAAACGCGTGCGCCTCGGTGCGTTGCGCACCGCTGGTCAACTCTATGCGCGAAGCGCCGCCGGCGCGGGCACGTCGCTCGGCTTCCTTCAGCAACTGCCGGCCGATGCCCAGTCCTTGCGCGGTGGGCGTGACCACTAGGGCGGTCACCCGGCAGGTCGTCGTGCCCAGCGGCAGGTAGTACATGAAATCCAGTGCGATCAGCCCGCAGACCGCCCCATCGCGGCGCGCCACCACCAGTACCTGGCGGTCGTTGCCAGCGATCACGTCGATGCGCTCGACCGCATCATCCAGTTCGCAGGGATAGCCAAGTTCGCATAGCAGCCGCGCGACATCGTCGGCATCGGCATGCACTGCATTGCGCAGGTCGGTGCCCAGTGGGTAATGGCCGGTCGAGAACGCGCGGCTCATGAATCCCGTTCGTGCTCAGCGCGTGCCATAGACGACGACGGTCTTTCCGCGCGCATGCAGCTTGCCGTCTTCCTGCAACTTCTTCAGCACCCGCCCCGCCATTTCGCGCGAGCAGCCAACCAGACGCGCCAGCTCCTGGCGGGAGACCCGCAGCTGGGTGCCGTCCGGGTGGGTCATCGCCTCCGGTTCACGGGAAAGGTCGAACAGGGTGCGGTAGATGCGGTCGCTCACGTCCAGGAACGCCAAGTGCCCGGCCTTGCGGCTGGTGTGCAGCAGGCGCTGGCTGATCTGCGCGCCGATCGAGTAAAGCAAGCGCGTCGCATCGTTGGCCTGCGTGGCCAGCAGACCCTGCAAGCGTTCGTAGCTGATCTCGGCCATTTCGCAGGCCGTGCGGGTGCGCAAGGCCACGCCGCGGCGTTCGGTTTCAACGAACAGCCCCATCTCGCCCACGAACTCTCCGGGGCCGATGTATCCCAGTACGAGTTCGCGCCCATCTTCTTCGCCGGCGATGATGCTCACCGAGCCTGAAAGGATGTAGTACAAGGTCGTGGCTGGTTCGCCGGGGCGGAAGACGTCGGTTCGCGCCGGGTAGCGGCGAC
>JBDSIA010000211.1:0-1724 GCA_039918175.1 Thermomonas sp. | reverse complement strand
GTGGTAATGGTCGGCTCGGCCGCAGTGGCCGGCGCCGGCATGGATGTGGGGCCGTGGTACTTCCTGATCCGGCACGTGATGTTCCTGGCCGGGGGCATCGTGCTGGCGGGTCTGCTGATGCGCACGGAACTCAGGTTCATCGAGCAGCACAGCCGTTTGTTGCTGTTGGCTTGCTTCGTGGTGCTGCTGGCGGTGTTCCTGCCGGGCATCGGCAAGTCCGTGAATGGCGCGCGCCGCTGGCTCAATCTGGGCATCTCCAACTTCCAGGCGGTGGAAGCGGTCAAGCTGCTCTACATCGTCTGGCTGGCCAGCTACCTCAAGCGCTACAGCGAAGACGTGGCGGTGACTTGGATGGCGATGCTCAAGCCGGTGGGCGTGGTGGGCGCACTGGTCGTGCTGTTGCTGTTGCAGCCGGATTTCGGTTCTTCGGTGCTGCTGCTGGGCATCACCACCTGCATGCTGCTGTTGGGTGGCGCCCCGATCCGGCGGATCATCCTGCCGCTGGTGCTGTTGGTGCCGGCGCTGGTGGCGCTGGTGGTGTTCGAGCCGTACCGGATGCGGCGCGTCACCTCGTTCATGGACCCGTGGCAAGACCAGTTGGGCGCTGGTTACCAGCTGAGCAATGCATTGATGGCGATTGGCCGCGGCGAATGGTTCGGCGTTGGCTTGGGCGCGTCGGTGCAGAAGCTGTCCTATCTGCCGGAAGCGCATACCGATTTCATCTTTTCGGTGATTTCCGAAGAACTCGGATTCGCAGGCGCGTGCCTGGTGATTGGCCTGTACGCGCTGCTGACTGCGCGGGCGTTTTGGCTAGGCCTGCAGTGCGTGGGAATGAAGCGGCACTTTGCCGGCTATTGTGCGTTCGGGATCGCCTTGTGGATGGCGCTGCAAAGCGTGGTGTCGATCGGCGTGAACCTGGGCCTGCTGCCGACCAAGGGGCTGACCTTGCCGCTGATTTCGTCGGGTGGCTCCAGCGTGCTGATGACCTGCGCGGCGCTCGGGCTGCTGCTGCGGGTGTCCTACGAATACGAGCGCGCTGCGCGGCAAGTGGCGAAGCTGCGCGGCGTTGCCAGCGGGGCATCTGTGGGCAACCCGCCGATGACGTCGCAACCGCCTCTACCGGCCGATGCCAGTGCGCGCGGCACCAGCCGCCTGCGCCAGCGGGTCGAACCTAGCCTGGGCTCGCGCGAAGTCGTCGACGCCATCGCAAGTTTGCGGAGGCAGCGTTGAGCGCGCCCGCACCCATGACCGCGTCCTTGCCAGAACCCCTGGTCATGATCCTGGCCGGCGGCACCGGCGGGCATATTTTCCCGGGCCTGGCGGTTGCGCATGCCTTGCGTGCACGCGGGGTTCAGGTCGGCTGGTTGGGCGCCGATGGCGGCATGGAAACCCGGCTGGTGCCGCCGCACGACATCGCCATCGACACCATCGCGGTCAAGGGACTGCGCGGCAAGGGTGTGGCGGCCCTGTTCACTGCGCCGCTGCGGGTGTTGCGCGCAGTGCGCGATGCCGCGCGCGTGCTGCGCAATCGGCGGCCAGCCGCGGTGGTGAGTTTTGGTGGTTATGCCGCAGGCCCAGGCGGCATTGCGGCGTGCATCGCCGGCATTCCACTGCTGGTGCACGAACAGAACCGCGCAGCGGGCCTGACCAACAAGGTGCTGGCGAAAGTTGCGCGGGTGGTCATGACCGGGTTCCCGCAGACGTTCGTACATGAGCAGGTGGTC
>JBDSIA010000210.1:0-3336 GCA_039918175.1 Thermomonas sp. | reverse complement strand
CCCGTGCACAGTATTGAAGCCGTGTGACTGGCCTAGGAAATAGGTCGGGGTCTTCGAGCTACAGCCGATCCCAGACAGCTTGGCCACGCGATGAGGTGCGATCTCGAGTTCCCAGCATGCTTGGATGATGGCCGCCGAGATCGAATCATGGCCGCAGCCTGCACACAAGGTCGAAACCGCACCTTCGTAATCGCGACGGGTGAAGCCCAGCGAATTGCAGGTCAGCGAAGGATGATGCAGTTTTGGTTTGGCGAGATAGGTCATGGGTCAAGCGACCTCTTTCCGCGCCGGCTGCACTTGCGCGGCGATCGAGCCAGCAATCGTTTTTGCAATAAACCTGGCGGTGATCGGTGTCCCGTCGTAATGCAGCACCGCAACCAGGCGCTCCGGATCGATACCGAACTCATTGACAAGCAGGCTGCGCAACTGGCCATCGCGGTTCTGTTCGACCACGTAAACGGATTCGTGAGCTTTGATGAAATCGTGGATTGAATCCGGGAACGGGAATGCGCGCACGCGCAACGTGTCCAGCGCGATGCCTTCCTCTTGCAGCAGTTCGACCGCCTCGGCCATCGCCGGGCTGGTGGATCCGTAGAAAATCGCGGATTGAGGCGAGAGCCGCTCCGACTGCCGTGCTCGTGTCAATTTCACGACCGGCTGCGGCACCAGCGCCTTGGCGGTATCGAACTTCTGCAACAAGCGCTGCATGTTGTAGATGTAATCCTCGCCGCGCTCCGAATACTTTGCCTGCGGATCGCGAGAAGTCCCGCGGGTGAAATAAGCGCCCTTTTCGGCGTGCGTTCCGGGCCAGGTCCGATATGGAATGCCGTCACCATCAACGTCCTTGTAGCGAGCGAATTCCTTGCCCGCATCGAGATCTTCGGCGGTCATAACCTTGCCGCGATCAAAGTTGCGCGCGTCATCCCACTGGAACGGAGCACACAGTCGCTGGTTCATGCCAATGTCCAGGTCGCTCATCACGAAGATCGGCGTCTGCAGGCGATCGGCGAGATCGAGCGCGGCGGCGGCGAACTCGAAGCATTCGGTCGGGTCTTCCGGAAACAGCAGCACGTGCTTGGTGTCGCCGTGGGACGCATACGCGCAGGCGAGCACATCGGACTGCTGGGTGCGTGTCGGCATGCCGGTGGACGGCCCGCCGCGCTGCACATTGATGATC
Source organism: Thermomonas sp. (assembly GCA_039918175.1). GTDB lineage: Bacteria > Pseudomonadota > Gammaproteobacteria > Xanthomonadales > Xanthomonadaceae > Thermomonas. The sequence continues at coordinate 2,159 of JBDSIA010000210.1, read as the reverse complement.
GTGACCGGAATTTCGGCAAAATACGCCAGGCCGATGAACTCATTCATCAGCGAAATGCCCGGCCCCGACGTCGAAGTAAACGCACGCGCGCCATTCCAGCCGGCACCCACCACAATGCCGATCGAGGCGATTTCATCTTCGGCTTGGATCACCGCGAAACGCGCATGGCCCTCGGCGTCGATGCGAAATTTCTGGCAATCCTTCTGGAAGGCTTCTGCCAGCGACGAGGACGGCGTGATCGGGTACCACGCGCACACTGTCGCGCCGCCATAAACGCAGCCCAGCGCGGCGGCGGCATTGCCTTCGACGAAGATCCGATCACCGACCGCATCGGACTTGCGCACCTGCAGGCCGATTGGATGCGGGACATGCTCGCGTACCCAGTCACGACCCAGGTGCAACGCTTCGATGTTGGGTGGAAGGAGCTTGGGCTTGCTTTTGTATTGCTCGCCGATCAGGGTTTCAATGGTCGCCACGTCGACATCGAGTAGTGCACTGAGCGCGCCGACGTACATGATGTTCTTGAACAACTGGCGTTGGCGCGGATCGTCGTAGGTCGCGTTACACATCTCGGTCAACGGGACGCCAATGATCGTGATGTCTTCGCGGAACTTCGACTTTGGCATCGGCTTGCTGTTGTCGTAGAACAGATAGCCACCGGACGCCAGTTCCCTGACATCGTCATCCCAGGTCTGCGGGTTCATCGCCACCAGCAAGTCGACACCACCGCGGCGGCCGAGCCAGCCACGCTCGGACACGCGCACTTCGTACCAGGTCGGCAGCCCCTGGATATTGGAGGGGAAAATGTTGCGCGGGCTGACCGGCACGCCCATGCGCAGGATGGCCTTGGCGAACAGTTCATTTGCCGAAGCCGAGCCGGAACCATTGACATTGGCGAACTTGACGACGAAATCGTTGATGGATTGCAATGCCCCGGTCACGGGTGGATCAAAACCTGCGGTCATGCCGCCTCCCGTGCCGGCTTGTTGCGGCAGGACGCACCCGCATACGTCTCCAAAAGCAGGAATTTCTGCATGTCCCAGGCGCCGGTCGGGCAACGCTCGGCGCACAGGCTGCAGTGCAGGCAGACGTCCTCGTCCTTGACCATCACGCGCATGGTCGGCAGCGGCTCGGACACGTAGAGGTCCTGCTCTGCATTCAGCGCCGGTGCCGTCAGGCGCGTGCGCAGGTCGGCTTCATCGGCATTCGCGGTGAAGGTGATGCAATCGGTCGGGCAGATGTCGACGCAGGCATCGCACTCGATGCATTTGTCGCGGGTGAACACCGTCTGCACGTCGCAATTGAGGCAGCGCTGGGTTTCCTTCCAGGCTGTGGCGGCATCGAAGCCCAGTTCGACTTCGACCTTGATGTTGTCGAGTTTCTTCGCCTCCTTCGACCACGGCACCAGAAAACGCTCATCCGGCGACACCGCGTTGTCGTAGGTCCACTCGTGGATGCCCATTTTCTGGGAGGTCAGGCGGACGATGGGATCCGGGCGTTCGCTGGTGTCTTCTTCGTGCAGCAACTTGTCGATGCTGATCGCGGCCGCGTGGCCATGCGCCACCGCCCAGATGATGTTCTTTGGCCCGAACGCGGCATCGCCACCGAACAGCACATGCGGCAGCGACGACTGATGAGTGATCTTGTCGACGAGCGGCATGTCCCACTCGCCGAATTCGATGCCGCAATCGCGTTCGATCCAAGGGAATGCATTCTCCTGCCCGATCGCGATCAGCACTTCGTCGCATGCGTGGAATTCGTCCGGCTCACCAGTCGGGACTAGCTTGCGCCGGCCATTCGCGTCGTATTCGGCGCGCACGACTTCAAACGTCATGCCGGTCAGCTTGCCGTCTTCATGCACGAAGGTCTTGGGCACGCGATAGTCCAGGATGGGAATTCCCTCCTCCATCGCGTCTTCCTTCTCCCACGGGCTGGCTTTCATCTCGTCGAAGCCCGAGCGCACGAGCACCTTGACCTCTTCGCCACCGAGACGGATCGCGCTGCGGCAACAGTCCATCGCTGTATTGCCACCGCCCAGCACGATTACGCGCTTGCCGACGGATTTGACGTGATCGAAATACACGTTCGCCAGCCAGTCCAGGCCCAAATGGATATTCGCCGCGGCTTCATCGCGCCCGGGGATTTGCAGGTTGCGTCCA
>JBDSIA010000209.1:0-12570 GCA_039918175.1 Thermomonas sp. | reverse complement strand
CCGGTTGACCGATGTCGGCGGCTTCCTGGCCCGGCGCGAACTGCTCCGGCCCCCGCCCGATGTGGTCAAGCACGGACTGCTCGAACGCGGCATCGCGCTTGCGCATCGCGATCAAGCCGATGGACGCGGGCCACGGGATCCACGGCTTGGCCTGGCGGCGATGGAAGACGGTGTCGATGTAACGCTGCAGTGATGCGGCATCGGATACCGCGAACGGATTCTTGCCGGACAGCACATCGAGTCCAAACTGGTTTTCATTGAAGCGCACGCCAGCGGAATCGAGCAGGCCAACCTTCGCCACCAGGGCCGGATAGCGCGCCGCGACCAGCGCCGCGATGCCACCGCCCATTGAATGGCCCAGCAGCACCACGGGCTTGCCGGGCGATAGCGCCTGGATGAATGCCGCCACGCGTTGCGCCTGTGCGCCGAAACCATAGTCCGCCTGCGGTTTGCGTTCGCTCTCGCCCCAACCGGGCAGGTCGGGCACCAGCAATCGGTATTTTCCCTGCAAGCGGGTCGCGAGCGGATACCAGTTCTCCTTGCTGCCGGTGAAGCCATGCAGCATCACCACAGTGGGGCCTTCGGCGCGCGCAGCATCGGCATGTGCGTACACCCAGCGATGGCCGGCGATGGTGATCTCGCTGACATCCAGCCCGGCCAGCACGCGCTGGCGCTGGAACTGCGCGCGCACCAACCGGTACGGGTCGCTTGCGACCACGCCGCCAACGGCAAGCACGGCGGCCATGCCGACCGCCGCGATGCGTGCCCCGCGCTTCACCTGGCGGCTGCGCTCAATGCTTCGGCGCGGGCGCAGTGGGATCGGCCGGATCCCGTGTCTTCGAGGGCGCCGGGAGGGGTTCGGCCGGTTTCACGACCTCGGCACCAGGCACGGGGACACGCTCGATCGGCGTGGCGCCGGCAATCGTGGTTTCAACCGAACCGGTGGTGATCGGGTGGTAGCCCGGCTTGGCCCGGGCGAACACGTCTTTGGCAAACACCAAGCCGTCGTTGGTGGCGACCAGAGCCTTGTAGGTCGGCATGATCAACTTGCGACGGCCCACCCGCTCCAGGAACTTGCCCATCTGCGGGCGCGCCGCGGCATAACCGCTGCGCTCGGCCAGCGGATACCAGCGCATCGCGATCTCGCCATTGGGTGTCCCGGTGAAGCCATAGGCAGTATCAAGCTGGGTCAGCTGTCCGGGCTTGAGCGTCTCCGGCATGCCTTCCAGGAAGTGCACCCATTCCTGCGTGGTCCATTCGCTGGTGAGCTCCTTCGGCGGCAGCTTGCCGCTGCCCAGCCAGGCGATGCGCGCGGCGCTGACCGTGCTGAACTTGGCAGATTCCAACTGCGGCGCGCCGTTCGGGATACCAGGCTCATGCAGCCAAGCGGCGACCTCGGCCTCGCTGACGATGCCGGGATGCTTGTCCAGCAGGTTGGCCTTCAGATAATCGGCGAATTGCTGGGTGGTGATGCTCTGGAACGCGAAGTGATCGAAATAGCCACGCAGGTACGGGTCAAACACCGCTCGGCCAAAGCTCTTTTCCAGGAACTGCAGGAACCAGGCACCCTTGGTATAGACCGTAGCGCTGGAGGAGTCATCCGGATTAGCCAGGTCGCCCGGCTTCAGGGCGAGGATCTGCAGCTTCGGCTCCAGCGTCTTGTATTCCTCTCTCAACCCGTCGCGGTCGATCACCTCCTCCATCTCCGCCATCGGCTTGCCGTACAACGCCTCGGTGATACGGCTCTGCACGTAAGTGGTGGTGCTTTCGTTGAGCCAGGCGTCGTTATCCGTGGCAAACGTGACCAGGTTGCCCGACCAGCTGTGCGCGAGTTCATGCGCGACCAGCGACACCAGCGACTTGTCGCCGACGATCACGGTCGGGGTGGCGAAGGTCAGGCGGGGGTTTTCCATGCCGCCATACGGGAACGACGGGGGCAGAACCAGCAAGTCGTAACGACCCCACCGATACGGCCCGTACAGGGCTTCGGCCGCATCGATCATCTTCTCGGTGTCTGAGAATTCCGCCGCGGCCTTGTCGACCATGGTCGGCTCCGCCCACACGCCACTGCGCGCACCTAGCGACTTGAACACCATGTCGCCTGCGGCGATCGCCAGCAGGTAGGAAGGGATCTTCTGCGGCATCTTGAAGGTGTAATCGCCATCGCGCACGGCGGCCGGGTCGTTGTCCGCACTCATCAGCACCATCGCGTCCTTCGGCGCGGTGACATGTGCGCTGTAGGTGAAGCGGATTTGCGGGGTGTCCTGCAGCGGCACCCACGAACGGGCATGGATCTGCTGCGACTGGCTGAACATGAAGGGGCCGGTCTTGCTCTCGGTCATCGACGGTTCCAGCCACTGCAAGCCGGAGGCTTCGGGCGAGGTCGCATACGTCACGCGCACCTTGACCGGGCGGGTGGGGGTACTGATCGACAACTTGCTGCCCAGGATCGGATCCTTGCCGGCCAGGCTGAATTCCAGCGGCATCCACTTGCCCCCTGCGTCCAGCCCTTCGGCCTTTTGCACGCTGATATCGCGGGTATCCAGCACCAACAGCGTCGCAGCCTTGTCCAGCCAGTCCAGCGAGTAGGTGGCGGTGCCGCTGAGTTGCCTCTGGGCGAAGTCGATCGCCAGGTCCAGGGCAAGGTCGGTGGTGCGCACCTTGGCTGGCTCCGCATAGGAATGCTGGTCGATGATGCTGGCAGGCATTGCTGGCATGGCGTTCGGGGCCTTGGCAGTGGTTTCAACGGCGGGCGACGGACTACGACTGCAACCAATGGCAATCGCGCCGAGGGCGGCGGCGATGGATACGCACAGGATCAACTGACGCATGGGGGTCAACCTCCGGGTGGAAACCACCGAGTCTACCGCCGTGAGTCTTTCGTCGGTGTATTTCTGCCTTGGTCGGGCCCCGGATGACTTTGGTCATCACGACTTGCGGCACTTCAACCATTCAGCGACTTTGCGCATCGTTAACGAAGCGATCACAGAGCACCTCCCACACACATGCATCCGATCCGATTCACGCCACTTTTCGCCGCCTGCGCATTTGCGCTTGCTTGCAGCCTCCCTGCCTTTGCGCAGTCTTCCGTCGCTCCACCAGCGGCCTACATCCCCGGCGGACGCATCCCGCAACTGCAGGGTGAGGTCACCATCGACGGCAAGCTCGACGAGGCCGCCTGGGAAGGTGCGCTGGTGCAGGAGATCGCCTACGAGATCCAGCCAGGCGACAACATCCCGGCACCGGTCAGGACCACGGTGCGCGTCGGCTACACCACAGATGCCTTGTACGTGTCATTCCATGCGCTGGATCCCGATCCGGCGTCGATCCGCGCCCACCTGCGCGACCGCGACTCCGCTTTCAATGACGACTGGGTCGGCGTGTTCATGGACACCTTCAACGACCAGCGTCGCGGCTATGAAATGGTGGTCAATCCGCTGGGCGTGCAGGCCGACCTGATCAACGATGCGACCACCGGCAACGAGGACCCCAGCTGGGATGGCCTGTGGAGCAGCGCCGGCCAGCTGACGGCGGAAGGCTACGATGTCGAGATCCGCATCCCGTTCTCCACCTTGCGTTTCCGCGGCGGTTCACAGGACCAGCGCTGGGGTATTTCGTTCTTCCGCAACTACCCGCGCGACAAGCGCCATCAGTTGACCAGCCACAAGTCACCGCGCGACTCGAATTGCTTCCTATGCGATTGGGCCAAGTACGACGGCATGGCCGGAGCCCAGCAGGGCCGCAACCTGGAGATCGTGCCGACCCTGACCATGGGCGCGTCGCAGGTCCGCCCCGCTGCCGGCACACAATGGCAGAGCACCGAGACGACAATCGCGCCGGGCGTGGATGTCAGCTGGACACCCTCGCCGTCCATTACAATCAATGCCACGTTGAACCCTGATTTCTCGCAGGTTGAAACCGACCAACTGCAACTGAATTTCAATGACAGCTTCGCGCTGTTCTTCCCGGAAAAGCGCCCGTTCTTCCTGGAAGGGGCTGACTACTTCAATACCCAGTTCAACGTGCTCTATACCCGCCAGGTCGCGGATCCCGATTTCGGCCTGCGGGTGACCGGTCGCAGTGGCAAAGGCGCATATGGTGCCTTCGTCGCGCGCGACGCGACGACTTTGGTATTGGTGCCGGGCGTGCTCGGTTCGGGGTTCCGCCAACTCGACCAGGAAGCAAACGTCGCCGTGGGCCGCTACCGGTACGACCTGGACGAACACACCAGCGTCGGCGTGATCGGCACCTTCCGCCATGGCGACGACTACAGCAATGACGTCGTCGGGGTGGACGGGCGCTGGCAGAAAGGAGCGCATACCGCGACTGCGCAATTTCTTCGAAGCACATCCGAATATCCGATCAACATCGTCAATGCCTACAGCGGCGAACTGGGCAACGACGCCTCCCCCACCGGCAATGCCTGGCGAGCCGGCTACAGCTTCAGCAATCGCAATTGGAGCCTGAACCTGCAGCACAACGACATCGATCCGGGCTTCCGCGCCGACCTCGGCTTCTTCGGACAGGTCGGCTATGACAAGTCGGTGGCCGGTGCCGGTTACACCTGGTACCGCGACGGCAAGTCCGTCAACCGCATCAACATCTATGGCGACTGGGACATCACCCACCGCTTCGATGGACAATTACTGGAGCGGGAACTGGAGTTCCGGGTGAATTTCCAGGGGCCTAAATCAAGCAACTTCGGTTTCAGCCCCTTGACCCGCGTGCGCTTCTGGAACGGCGCGATGTATCGTGAACACAACTTCAATGTGTCCGGAAATTTCCGTCCCACTGCCACGTTGCAAGTGGGTACGTACATGAACTTTGGCCAGCAACTGGATTTGCGCGCCTCACGCACCGGCCGCCGCGCGATGATCGGGCAATTCGGCAATCTGGACATCGGACGCGGTGTCGCCGTCGAATGGGACATCAGCAAGCAACGTTTAAAACGCGATGGCGGCACTGCGTTCGAAGCCAGCATCGCCGATTTGCGCATGGGCTGGCAGCTGGATCCGCGTCAGCGCGTGCGTATGACCCTGCAGGGCAGCGAAGTCAGGCGCGACCAGACGCTATATGCAAATTCGGTCAACGAAATCTCGCGTGACTGGGGCGCCCAACTGGTCTACTCGTACAAGATCAACCCGCGCACCGCGCTATACGCGGGAACGTCTTACGGCGCGTTCATGGATGACGACAACCGCGACCTGTTCGGTAACACGCGCAACGTGTTCGTCAAGCTCAGTTACGGCTGGCAGCCGTAACGGAAACTCAAATTACGCCGCGCTGCTTTTCGAACAACAGATAGCCAACAGCGACCACCGCGCCAATCGCCAACGCAGGCAACCAGCCGTAGGGACTGAGTAATTTGATCAAGCCAGCTACGATCAAACCCAGCACCACGAACTGCGAGTAGCGCCACGGACTCTCGCGGAAACTGCGCAGCGGCTTGTCTTCATTCGCCATCGTCAGACCTTGTAGCCAGTATGTATGGCGACGATGCCCGCCGACAGGTTCTTGTAGTCGCAGCGCGCGAAACCGGCGGTTTCCATCATCGCCTTCAGTGCGTCCTGCGGCGGATGCTGGCGGATCGATTCGGCCAGGTACTGGTAGCTGTCGGAATCCCCCGCGAACAGCTTGCCAAGCGCCGGCAGAACCTTGAAAGAATGGAAGTCGTAGAGCGGCTTGAACCACTCGGCCTTGACCTCGGAAAACTCCAGTACCCGCGCCTGCCCGCCGACTTTCAACACGCGATGCATCTCGCGCAGGCCCGCGTCCTTGTCGGTGACATTGCGCAGGCCGAAGGCAATCGTAACCAGGTCGAAGCTGGCATCCGGGAATGGCAGGGCCTCGGCATTGCATTGCACGTACTCGAAGCCGCGCACATTGCCTCGGTCGGTCATGCGGTCGCGACCGACGCGCAGCATGTCGCCATTGATGTCGCCAAGCACAAGTTCACCTGACTCACCGACGCGCTCGCGCAACAACGCAGCGATATCACCGGTGCCACCGGCCAGATCGAGCACGCGGTCACCTGTGCGCACCTGCGCGGTGGCCACGAAATAGCGCTTCCACACCCGATGGATGCCGAGCGACATCGCATCGTTCATCAGGTCGTACTTGGCCGCCACCGAGGAAAACACCTCGCCCACGAGTTTCTGCTTATCCGCGGTCGGCACTTCGCGATAGCCGAAATGGGTGGTGCCGGAGCGGTCGGGGTCTGGTGAGTTCATGGAGGGGATTATCGCACCGGCGTGCTTACAGAATGTACCGACTCAAATCCGGGTCCTGCGCCAACTCGGCCAGCTGCGCGTCGACATACCCGCGGTCGATGGCGACGGTGCCGCCCTTGTCAGGCGCATCGAAACTCAGCGATTCCAGCAATCGTTCCAGCACCGTGTGCAGACGGCGTGCGCCGATGTTTTCCTGCCGTTCGTTGACGTGCGCGGCGATCTCGGCGAGCCGCTCAACCGCATCAGGCCCGAACGACAGGCTGACACCTTCGGTCTGCATCAGCTCCACGTATTGCGTGGTCAGCGCGGCCTTGGGCTCGGTCAGGATGCGCACGAATTCATCCTTGCCCAACGCGGACAGTTCGACCCGGATCGGGAAGCGGCCCTGCATTTCCGGAATCAAATCGCTGGGCTTGGCCAGATGAAACGCGCCGGATGCTATGAACAGGATGTGGTCGGTGCGCACCGCGCCGTGTTTGGTGCTGACCGTGCTGCCTTCGACCAGCGGCAGCAAGTCGCGCTGCACGCCTTCGCGGCTGACATCGGCGCCCATGCCTTCGCTGCGCTTGGCGACCTTGTCGATCTCGTCGATGAAGACGATGCCGTGTTGTTCGCAGGCCTCGATCGCGGCTTCGCGAATCTCGTCTTCGTTCACGAGCTTCCCAGCTTCTTCCTCGATCAGTAGCGGGCGCGCGGCCTTGATGGTCATCGCCTTCTTGCTGGTTTTGTTGCCGGCCACCTGCGAGAACATCTGCCGCAACTGCTGGCCCATTTCCTCCATGCCCGGCGGCGTCATGATGTCGACGCCGACATTCATCGCCAGGTCGAGCTCGATCTCGCGATCATCCAATTCACCGGCGCGCAATTGCTTGCGCAGCTTGCGGCGGGTCTCACTTTCCTGCGATGAAGGTTCTGCGCCGATATCGACGGTTGTAGTGGCTGCGGGGTTGAAGCCGAAACCGGGCGTTGCATCGCGCTTGGGAAGCAAGGCGTCGAGGATGCGATCCTCGGCGCGTTCCTCGGCCTGGGTGCGCACGCGTGTCTTGGCCTGTTCGCGATACAGCTTGACCGCGGTATCGGCGAGGTCGCGGATGATCTGCTCGACATCCTTGCCAACGTAGCCGACTTCGGTGAAGCGGGTCGCTTCGACCTTCACGAAGGGCGCGTTGGCAAGGGTCGCAAGACGCCGCGCAATCTCTGTCTTGCCGACGCCGGTCGGGCCGATCATCAGGATGTTCTTCGGCATCACTTCATTGCGCAACTCGGCCGGCAATTGCGCACGCCGCCACCGGTTGCGCAGGGCAATAGCAACGGCACGCTTGGCCGCGTGCTGGCCGATGATGTGCTTGTCGAGTTCCTGCACGATTTCGCGTGGGGTCATGCTGGCGGACGAGTTTTCGATCTTGTGCATCAGAGGACTTCCACCACGATATTGCGGTTGGTGTAAATGCAGACGTCGCCGGCGATATGCAGCGCCTCGGTCGCGATGGTCTTGGCATCCAGTTCGGTATGCGCCAGCAACGCGCGTGCGGCCGACAGCGCATACATGCCGCCCGAACCAATCGCGATCAGGCCGTCTTCGGGTTCGATCACGTCACCGGTGCCGCTGATGATCAGCGAAGTGTCGGCGTCAGCGACTGCAAGCAGCGCCTCGAGTTTTCCGAAGCGGCGTTCGGTGCGCCAGTCCTTGGCCATCTCGACCGCAGCACGTTGCAGCTGGCCGTGCTTTTCGAGCTTGGCCTCGAACAGTTCGAACAAGGTGAACGCGTCCGCTGCCGCACCGGCGAAACCGGCCAGCACACCACCGTCCTTGCCCAGTCGACGCACCTTGCGCGCGTTGGCCTTCATCACCGTGTGGCCAAGCGTCACCTGGCCGTCGCCGGCAATCACGACCTGACCGCCGCGGCGCACCGAACAGATGGTGGTGGCGTGGAATACGTTGGGGTTCTGGCTGGGATCCATCGGGCTCTCCTACGAATTCCCGATGTGGGGCTCGGGCTGGCAAACACAAGCGATCGTGATGGCTCGCCATCGCCAAGCGCGGGGTTGGGGCACGGTGCCGAGCGCGACATGGATGTCGCGCGCCCGCGATCTGAGTCGTGGATGACTCGCGAGAGCGGCGGTGCCATGCCCCAACCCCGCGCTTGGCGATTACGTCTTGCGCTTGGCGCGTGGATGCGCCGCGTCGTAGACCTTGGCCAGATGCTGGAAATCCAGATGCGTGTAGATCTGGGTGGTGGCGATATCGGCATGGCCCAGCAGCTCCTGCACCGCGCGCAGATCGCCGGAGGATTCCAGCATATGGCTGGCGAAACTGTGCCGCAGCAAGTGCGGATGCACGCGCTTGAATACGCCCTGGCGCTGCGCCAATTGACGAAGTCGAAGCTGGATCGCGCGGGAGCTGATCGGCTTGTCGTTGCGGCCGGGAAAGACGAACTGCTGATCGGTGACATTGCGATGCAATGCAATCCGCCATTCGGCCAACGCCTTCAGCGCATGCGAGCCGACCGGCACCACCCGCTGCTTGCTGCCCTTGCCGAGTACGGTGACCAAACCTTGCGCAAAATCCAGGTCCACCCAGCGCAATGCGCACACCTCGGCAAGCCGCAGCCCTGACGAGTAGAACAGTTCCAGCAGCGCCCGATCGCGCATGCCAAGCGGCCCGTCGGTGGGCAGTTCGACCAGTTGCACCGCCTCATCCACATCGAGCACCTGCGGCAACTTGCGCACCGCCTTGGGTGCACGCACGCTCGCGGCCGGATTGGCTTCGATCCGGCCCTGCTTGAGCAGCCAGGCGTAGAAACTGCGGCAGGCCGACAATCGCCGCTGCAAGCTCTTGGCCGACAGGCCGCGACGATGCTCGCTGGCCACGAACAGGCGCAGGTCGTCGGCGTTCAATTGCAGCAGCTCGCGTGATTGGCCGTTGCTCCACTGCCCCAGCGCGAGCAGGTCGCGGCGATAGGCATCCAGCGTGTGAGGCGAACTGCGGCGCTCGACCGCCAAGTGCGATAGGTATTCGTCGACCGGGCTGGTCGCAGGGTTCATATCACTCGCGCGGGAACCGCTGCAATGCGGTCGCCAGCGCCTCGCCCATCATGCGCAGGAACAAGGTGCCCATGCCCGGGAAGAAACGGTTGCCATCACGGCTGCCAACCGCCACCAAACCAATGCCCGGCAGCACCAGCAACGCGGAACTCTGCACGTCATCGACGCGAGTGCCGTACAGCAGCGCGTTCTTGTCCGGATGCAGGCGCCCGCACAATGGTTCGGCGTTTCCGAGCAGGTCGCGAAATCCATTCAGCGACGGATCGCCTTCGGCAATCACCTGCAGCGAATCGTTGTCCTCCAGCTCCTCGACTGGATGGAACAGCACCATCCGCACCAGGTCACCATGGAAGTCCTCGACCAGCGACGCCGCCATCGCGCGCACGCTATCGGCGGCAGTGGTTTGCTTCATCAAGGCGAGCGTCAGCTGATGGGTGCGCACCGCCAGCCGCTCGTTTTCCTGGGCATTGCCGGACAGTTCCTGCAGACGTTTGTTGAGCTCCCGGTTCTTGTCGCGCAGCACTTCCAGCTGATAGCTGGCCAACGATGCCGCCGGTCCGTCCTCGCGCGGCACCACCAGGGTCAGGGCGAGGTCGGGAAACTGCTGCAGAAATGTCGCATGCCGGCGCAGCCACGCAGCCACTTCATGCGCGCCGAGTTTTTCCTGCATGCCCGGGTTGAACGGATCGATCGTCACTGCTGCCATTCTCCTTCGAATACGAATGCGGTCGGCCCGCCCATCGCGATGCGGCCGCTATCCTGATCGTAGCGGATACGCAGGGTGCCACCCGGAAGCTCCACCGCGATTTCGCGGTCGGCATCCAGTTGTCCGCGACGGGTGAGCACCGCCACCGCAGCGCATGCACCGCTGCCGCAAGCGAGGGTCTCACCGACGCCGCGTTCGAACACGCGCAGGCGGATGTGGTCGCGCGCGACGATTTCGGCAAAGCCGACATTCACCGATTGCGGAAACGCTGGATGGCGTTGCAACGCGCCGCCGGTCGCCTCGACGGTAGCGCTTTCGATGGCCGCAACTTCGATCAGCGCATGCGGATTGCCCATCGATACCGCGCCGAAACTGATCGGCGTGCCTTCGGCATCCACGGCATATTCATCGCGCGCCTCGTGCCAGCCCGACAGCGGGACCTCGCCGGGCGCGAAGCGCGGCGTGCCCATGTCGATCACGATCCTACCCTGTCCGTCGCGCTGGACTGCATGCGTACCCGCAGGACTGTCGATGCTGAACTCGCCCGACATCGGTGCCTCACCATCGCGCAGCAACCAGGCCGCGATGCAACGCGCGCCATTGCCACACTGCTGGGCACCCGAGCCATCCGCGTTCCAGATCCGGTAGGACGCGACAGCGGCGACACTGTGCGGCGGTTCCACCGTGAGCAGCTGGTCGCAGCCGATGCCGCGGTGGCGGTCGGCGATGCGCGCGCAAGTATCGGGGCCGGGCGGTGACGCGCCATCGCGCAGGTCGAGCACGACGAAGTCGTTGCCCGCCCCATGCATTTTACTGAACCGCATCGCCGGTCTCAGCGAGGCGCGGCGGGGGTGCCGGAAGCTGGCTCGGGAACAGGTGTGGGCGCGGGATCCGTTGCCGGGGTTGGCGCAGGTTCTGCGTCCGCCGGAGTCGCCGCTGACGTCGTCACGGGAATGTCCGATGGCTTTACCAAGGGACCCTTGTTGCCGCAGCCCATCAAGGCCGCGCAGGCGATCGACACGGCGATCAGCAAGGCGATGATTTTCATGGACGAAGTGTAGCGCGGCTAGCGTGCAATGCGTTTGGCCACGCCACCCTACTTGGTTCCCTCGACACCAAGCTGATCCAGCATGAACGCCTGCTGCTCGGCCAGTTCGCGGTAGCGCCGGAAGCGTCCGGACTTGCCGCCATGGCCGGCTTCCATATTGATCCGGAACACCACCGGCTTGTTGCCCGTGTCGAGGTCACGCAGACGCGCCACATACTTGGCCGGTTCCCAGTACTGCACTTGGGAGTCCCACAACCCGGTACCGACGAAGATCGCCGGATAGTCCCGCTTTTTCATATTGTCGTATGGCGAATACGCCAGCATGTAGTCGTAGCTTGCCTTGTTTTCCGGGTTGCCCCATTCGTCATATTCATTTGTAGTCAGCGGAATGCTTGGATCCAGCATCGTGGTAACCACATCGACAAAGGGCACCTGCGAGACGATCAACCGGTAGTCGTCCGGCGCCATGTTGGTGATCGCGCCCATCAGCAGGCCACCGGCGCTGCCCCCCATCGCCGCCACCCGATCACGGTCGGCATATTTGTTGTTGACCAGCCAGCGGGTCACGTCGATGAAATCGGTGAAGGTATGCAGCTTGTTGAACAGCTTGCCGTCTTCGTACCAGCTGCGGCCCATCTCCTGACCGCCGCGGATATGCGCCAGCGCGTAGACCATGCCACGGTCGAGCAGGCTGATGATGCCGAGGTTGAAGTCCGGGTCCATCGAGGCGCCATAGCTGCCATAGCCGTACTGCAGCATCGCCGCGCTGCCATCGCGCTGGAAACCCTTGCGATACACCAGCGACACCGGCACCTTGCTGCCATCACGCGCCGGCACCCAGACCCGCTCGGTGACGTAGTTGCTGCTGTCGAAGCCTCCCAGCACCGGCTGCCGCTTGAGCATGCGGCGCTCGCCGGTCAACGTGTTCAGTTCATAGGTCGTAGCCGGCGTGGTCATGGAGCTGTAGCTGTAGCGCAGCCATGGCGTGGCCGGTTCGGCATTGACGTCCAGGCCCATCGAATAGGCGGTCTCGTCGGCATTGACGTATTCGCTTGTGAGATTGGCGCCGCGGCTATCGGCCTTCAGCACGCGCACACGCTCCAGGCCATCGGAGCGCTCGGCAATCGCGGTGAAGCTCTCGAACAATTCGAAGCCTTCGACATATACCTTGGGATCGTGTGCGATCCAGTCCTTCCAGTCCTTGCGCGATGTGGAACCATCCGCGCTGGTGACAAGCTTGAAGTTCTTGGCGGCGTCCGCATTCGTGCGGATCACCCAGCGGCCAGCGAAATGGTCGGCGTCGTATTCGACATCGCGTTCGCGCGGCGCCAGGACGGTGAAGTCTTTCGGATCGGCCGCCGCCGCATAACGCACTTCGTTGGACACGGTGCTGTCCAGCACGATGAGGATGTACTGGTCGTCGCGCGAGCGACCGATGCCCATGTAATAGGTGTCGTCGGCTTCTTCATACACCAGCACATCGTCTTTCGGATCGGTGCCCAGCACATGCTTCTTCACCCGCGTGGTGAGCAGGGTTTCCG